>DRJB01000069.1 GCA_011052355.1 Candidatus Kaiserbacteria bacterium | reverse complement strand
GATTGCAAATGAAGTAGCGTGTATTGTGGTGTAAGTGAGTTTTGATGAGTTTCCTTTTTGTATTGAACCTGGCGATGCGGAAAGTGTGCAGGTGGGAGCGGGTGGTGGAGGCGGTTTCGGAGCAACAACTATCTTTGCATCACATGTCGCTTTGCCACTGGAATTCGCGACACTCAAAACATACGAGCCGGTTGTGGATACGTAAATTTGTTTTGACCCCGCCGTTGCGGAAACGGAACCGATACCATTATTGATTGATGCTGAAGATGCGTGAGAAGCGGTCCACGAGAGTGTGGAATTTCCGCCACCATATGAAAACGAAGTGGCACTTGCGGAAAGTGTGCAGGTGGGAGTCAGTGGAATAAATATCGGAATAATAGGTGGCGGTGGAGGAGGCGGTGGTGGAATAATTGGTGGAAGGGGTGGCGGAAGTGTACAGCATGGTGGTGCCACCTGTGCGTATGCAGGTGTTGGAACATTAACTCCTGTAACCAATGCGATTATAACGCCAAACAAAAGCGTGGCAACAACGGAAATAACGCCGATGAGAATCGGATTTTTTTGTATGAATAGTGATATTGTTTGTTTCATTTTTGAATGCTGTATAAAAGGGGTTCACGATGCAGATTTTGCCAGCACCGTAAACCCAGAAATGACCTTCTTGCTCAACTATTAAGGGCGACCGTAAGTAATCGCTGCCGGTCCCCATACCGGCCACTTAGCGCTACCATACGGAACATGTACTATGGAAGTTTTTTTCCACGCACCCGGAGGGATAATCCATGAATCGGATTCTCCCAAGCCCTCGCGAATTACGCACAGTGCGATGTAATCCCTCGTAACTTCACGAGGAAAACGGAGGGTCTGTGTGCGCGAGTGCGCACGGTATAGCCCGGAGTATTCCACCATAAACCCTTCGGGCAAAACACTCAATGGACCTATCCAGTTGCACGCAGTGCAGGGCGAAGGTATCGCGGAAACGATACCACCATCGGATAAACTCCAGCAATCCGACGGCAAACGCTCTCCATTGGTGAATACGCCTAAGCGTACCCAATCGCCCCTCCTCACTTGGAAAGTGTCCGATACACATTTGGTCGGTGTAACAATCACTGACCAATTGTGGCAAATCTCCGGAAGGTAGACCGTGTACACTTCTCCCTTCCAAGTCACCTGCCACATCTGCGCCGGTGCGGCATATTGCATATGTCGCACCGGCGAGCCGAACGCTACAATAACATTATGATGTACTTTGCCTCCCTCGGAAATCATAGCGCCAAGCTTTTGCCCCACCACAAGTGTGGTGGGTGTACCGGGTTTTTCAGTTGCCTTCATAAGCAACCGAACCGCACCGGCGGGAATACCCAGTGCCAGAAATGCGTCGTGGCGGTTTCTCATCGCCACCACTCTCGTTTTTGCGAATGGCGCGGCTCCGAAATGGCGCCACTGAAACCCATCGGCATGGGCACTTGGAATCATGCTCATGATGATAAGTGCTCCGGCGGCAACCGCCGCTGCAATTACCACCATCAACGCGAGCACGATGCTCGCGTCTTTTATTTTTTCCAACGTGTTTTTCTTCATCTCACACCTCCGTTTGCGTTAATTGAAAGAACTTTCTCCACTCAATTGTGAAGAGTTATCCAATTAGGAATTATTCCCAATCGGATAACTCTTCACAAAATGCGCCGTTACAACAAACCTATCACTTCTTTTACCAAACACATTGCAGGTGATAAGCGTCAACTCTTTCCCCCGAGACAAAAGATTTACCGCGTCCGTAGTCGTATTTTGCTTCTTCACGGTATACACCGCGTATTCATATACGGTAGTAGACGAATATACCAGTATGCGCGCCCCCTTTCTAAGGTTTTGTATTCCGGTGAAAGTCTTGTACGCGGGATTATATATTCCCGGCAAATAGCTTGAATGCCCGAACAAAACCACGTTTCCTTTTTCGCCAAGCTTCACCGAGTGCCAATATCGCACCGCACCCGACAAAAGTGCCTTATCCAATATCTTTGCATTCTGCGTATTCGGATTTTCAATCGTTGCTGATTTATGAATAGACGGCATAACGATTTTTATTGGATTTTCCGTACGTGTTTTTGCAGGCAACACCTGCGCTGATGCAGATGGTATTGAAGCGAGCGTAATTTCCGGAGTATCCGCTACGACAAGTGTGCTTTTTGCATGTGAGTCCGGAATAATTCCGGCATGAGCAAGCAAAAACGTCGTTATTAAAAAAATAACGATTGCAAGCGCTATAAACATCCATTTGCGAGTATATATCGCCACACAAGCATGTACAATGCGCCCGGGACGTGTTGGTACCTCATTCATATTATCTTAATAAGAAATACACCAAAATGACCATGATGTCAAGCATTTGTACGCGTCCACCACATATGGCAGTTCTCGGTTGTTAATGTTGATACAATATACCTCAAGGGAGAGACCATGCCTAATGAGGACGAATGGTGTTGTACCAGATGTCGTCAAAGGGATCAGGTATCTTTGATGCCACGCGCCGGAGGCGCGTGGGCGGGCTTGCTATTTTTTTTAATGAATATTTTATAAGTATCAGAGAATAAAATGAATGAGGCACAGTGAAGCGAAGCACACTATCTCCACAAACCGCATCTTGAAAATATGATTCGTATCATATAGTATATCTAGTAACCTGAACAGCTAACCGGCAAAAGGTTGTTCATGCGCGAAAAGCGCAAGGTTTTTGCCGCCACCGATAGCGGGAGGGTCAAGTAGCGCGAAAGCGAAAGACCGGGCTCCTGCTTATCGGTGGCTTTTTATATCCGCAAACAAAAAAATTACTTACCATAATTTATTTTACCAGAGTCAAAGAAGGGACATCAAACATCAGTCAAGGATACCTGATCCCTTTGATCAAAGAAAAAGAAAGCGAGTGAGGAGAATAAAGAATCAGGCAATGAGATGGCGAATATTATTTTTACCATAACTTGTCTTGCAAATTCACAAAATATAGATCTCTCAGAGCACCTGCAAAGAATTATTGATAAATGTTATAATCGAGATAACGATAGATTTGAAAAGAAAAAGTAGTTTTCTGCGGGGCACACGATTTCTTGTGTGCGCAATATATTTCCAACAAAATTAAAAAATATGAAATACCTTGATGAATTAAAATCTCTAAACTTGCCGCAGCTGCAATTTGCAATTTTTGGTAGTGGGCCGATGGCTATCCGAGGGATTAGAGAATCAAATGATATTGATGTTATTGTTAAGCAGAATCTATGGAAAACTCTTGTAAATCGCTATCAGTCATCATTACAGGATAATCCTCCCTGTTTAAAAATTTGCAATATTGAAATATATAAAAAGTGGCCTGTCGTAACGGATACTATTGATGAGCTAATTGATAGTGCTGAAAAAATAAAAGATTTTCCTTTTGTACAATTGAAGTATGTTATTGAGTGGAAAAAATATTCCGGCAGGAAAAAAGATTTGAAAGACATTGAGCTTTTGGAGAAGTATCAAGGTGACAGGGGATAAATATTGCAAAAAAGAAAAAATTTTTTTTACATAGTATGGATTTTAAAAATAAACAAAATAAAGAATCAAATATTCCTATCCCAAAAATTGAAAATATTGAGCTAGGGGAGATCTTAAAGCTCAAAAACGATTCTAATTTTGTTATAAGAGAAATAAAACTTGAAAAACTCAAAGATGAATATAGTGGAAAACTTAATCAAAATTATGGGGCTACTGAATTAGCAAAGTTGGGGAAAATGCTGTTTGATGAATTACGAAATGAGTATGGGATTGATTCCCCTGTTAAATTTTTCTTTAGTAGGGATGAGAACAATGAGGCAATACTTTTCTCTGTTGTTGATAAAATCAAGCCAATAATTCCAACCAAAGAAGAAAGAGGTACGGTAGTCCAAAAATTTTATAAATTATATGAATCTCTTTCTCATTACTATTTAGATAAATTAAGAAATGGTGGCGCTTTTCTAACGGACATAAATGGATCTACACAATATATATATATATATATATATATATATGGAAAAAAATTAGCAGGAGAGGATAAGGAAGAAAAAATTTATCTTGTTGATGCAGATATATATTTAGATGATAGACAAAAATCTTTATTAACCGTAGTTTATTGGTTGGCTAGACACAGTTCTGGTATTGATAAAAATTCACATATGATTGAAAATATAAAGATTTTTGTTAGTGAGTATCAAGAAAAATTTACACAAATTGGCGGTAAAGATAAACAAAGATTAATACAGCTTAATAAATATTTATCAGAACAAGAGTTTGGAGCTGAAATTCTTCCAGCAATACCTACTTTTGAAAAGAAAAAGTAGTTTTCTGCGTGGCACACGATTTCTTGTGTACACAATATATTTCCAACGAAATTAAAAAAGAAGTCTAACTTCAATTTAAATCACATCCAGCTCATGAAAAACATTTTCATACCAATCAATGGTTCTGCGTGCGAGGACTTCGGAAAAATCAAAAGATATTCCTTGGTGCGCTATTTCATTACGAACTTTATGCGCCTCCCATGCATCGTTGAGTGTTTCAAAACCGGCGGAAGATGCGGCATATTTAAGCTGTTCTCCTATACTTTCGCCTTGATAACCACGGTTGGTGAGTATGTCGCCCAACATAACATCAGCTTCAAT
>DRJB01000068.1 GCA_011052355.1 Candidatus Kaiserbacteria bacterium | reverse complement strand
CTATTACCAGCTCTTCTGCGCACTAAAAAGAGAGAAACCTTGAGGTCTTTGAGTGATATGAGATATTCTTTAAAAAGAGGCCGCTTCGTGGCCTCTTTTTTTGTAAACACAACTCAAGATGCTGGATCTCTTGGCTAAAATCCGAATTTATTTCAAAAAACCTGCTGGGGAGCTAGGGCTCAAACCTAGAGTCTTCTGCTCCAAAGGCAGGCATGTTGCCGGTTACACCACTCCCCAATACGCTCTACCATACCAAAAAATCCGCACTTGGCGTATAGCCCGCGCAAATGACGGATGTCATTTGCGCGGGCTATACGCCAAGGCGCCTCGCGCACAGGATCATAGGAGAGCTCAGGTCAAACAAAAGGGTCATCATGCTACACCGCCCACAGCTTCGAGATGACCTTAACGCATTCAATGAGAAGCTGGTGGACTGGTTGCGGTGATACCACACCATACGCCCCCACACTTCTCTTGGACCAAGTATCACACATCGCCACTACGGCATATAACTATTCCTCATTAACAGCCGGGGACTGCCATATGTGGTGGACGCGTACAAGGGTTGCGTAGCATACCATCGGCATGGTATGCTTGTAGATACAGATGGAAGCAGTCTCTACATTATTGCCATATGCGGAAATTGTCTTGTCACTCCTTGTGATAATCGGCGTCGTGCTCCAACAGCGCGGTGCAAGCTTGGGTGGTGCCTTTGGCGGAGATAATTTCTCATCAACATTCTACAAACGTCGCGGGGCGGAACTCTTCCTATTCCGCGCTACGATTGTATTGTCAATTTTGTTAGTACTTACCGCACTGACGGGCTTCTTTCTGCAAGGAGCATGAAGAATGTTTTTTCGCGGGCGGTTCATACCGTAACACAACACCGTTCTTGTAAACCGCTTGTAACACTCTCTCAAATGCTTCGTGCATTGCCATCGGGGGACAGGTTTATAGTCTACGTACTTGCGATATTTGTAGTCATTGCAAGTATCGCCTCAGTACGTGCAATTGAATATAAATTATTTATATCTGTTCCGGCATATGGAGGAACCATTGTTGAGGGCGACTTAGGCTCACCACGATACGTAAATCCATTACTTGCATTTACCGATGCAGACAGGGACATAACCGCTCTTACATATGCCGGTTTAATGAAATTCTCCGGAAAAGGGAAATTCATACCGGTGCTTGCACAGTCGTATACCATATCCCCCAATGGGAAAGTATATACATTCATTATTCGGAAAAATGCACGCTTCTCCGACGGTACGCACGTAGCAGCAGCCGATGTGGTGTTCACTGTCAAAAGAGCGCAGGACCAAAATCTTAAAAGTCCATGGTTTCAAGATTGGCATGGCATAGTGGCAACCGCCATAAATAAACAGACCGTGCGGTTCACGCTTCCGCAACCATACGCACCGTTCTTGCAAAACACCACTATGGGTATTTTACCTGAACATTTGTGGAAAGGAATTTCAGATGCACAATTCCCTTTCTCAAAACTGATGACATATCCTGTTGGAGCGGGTCCGTTTGTGGTAAGTCGCGTAGTGCAAAATGCGGGAGAAGGTATCACCAGTGGACTTATATCGGAATACGATTTAACCGCATCAAAAAATTATGTATTCGGAAGACCATATCTTAACGGAATAAATATACGATTTTATCCAAACAATACCCAGCGTACGGAAGCTCTCTCACAAGGGAAAATCACCAATGCATACGGCATAGTAACCAATCGCAAAAATGAACACATACTCGGCGCACCAACTTCAAGTGTGTTTGGTGTATTCTTTAACGAAAACAAGGATTCAATTCTCACCAACATTGCAATACGTAAAGCATTGTCGTTGGCAATAAACCGAAAGCAACTCATACAAAATGTGTTGAACGGAAACGGATTCCCCATTATGGGACCGGTACCACCGGGTATGGGTACGACACAAACGCCCATACCACCCGATGTACACGTTGTAGCGCAAGCTGCACAAACACTGGAAAAAGCAGGGTGGGTGTACGATGGGAATACGCGAGAATGGAGAAATAAAGCAAAAAAACTTACATTTAGTTCCTTAACCATTAAAACATCAAATGTGACTTCCTTGCGCAAAACTGCAACCGCAGTGCAAAAAGATTGGCAAAAACTTGGAATAATAGTGACTGTTGAGTTGTATGAGAAGGGTGACTTAAACCAAAACGTCATTCGTCCTCGTGATTATCAAGCGCTGTTGGTTGGCGTTGCCATAAACCACGGGCAAGATTTGTTTGCATTTTGGCACTCGTCACAGCGTACATCTCCGGGACTTAACATAGCGCTTTACGCAAACAAAACCGTTGACTCACTTCTTGAAGATGCACGAACTGTGCAAGATCCAAAAAAGCGACTCGCCGACTTGAACGCCATTGAAAAAGACATCAGCGCTGACTACCCGGCCGCGTTCTTATATAATCCAAAATTCATCTATACAGTGCCGGACAATTTACGTGGTGTTACTCTTCCGATTATCAACACTGTGTCAAATCGTTTTACAACGGTAAATACATGGTATACTTACACCAACCTCGTGTGGCCGTTTCTGGCATCGCAAAAAATGCATTGATACAAAAGTACTTTTGCGTTATCGCATGATAGAGAAATACATTACTAATTTATAATTAAATTTAAGATAAAATATTATGACTTCAGCACCAGCTCCTGCTCCGGCACCGGAGCCACGACAAGACACTCAGCCCTCAAGACCACCCCAAGAAGAACCGCGTGGTGGCACACATTCTCATTTGCCCTATGGGCAAAACAGAGCACATACTCATGCACACGGAAGACCTCGCCCCGGTGCAACAGTGCGAAGAATTCAGCGCGTGCTTCGCAGACCGACCATGACCTCTCGCCCAAGAAATAAAGTTAACTACTTCCCCGAAGCACCGGGCAAAGACGTTGTACGCATCATACCCATCGGTGGCGTTGAAGAGGTCGGGCGCAACATGCTTATCGTTGATGTAAACGGAGACATCTTTGTGATGGACGCCGGTTTTGATTTTACTTCCGATGACAGCGCACCGGGAGTTGATTACACATTGCCAAATACAAAATTCCTGGAAAAAAATAAAGATCGCATACGCGCCGTCATTATTACTCACGGACACCTTGACCACATCGGCGGTATTCCGTTTCTTCTTCCGCGCTTCGGCAATCCGCCCATTTATACTCGCGCAATGACCTCAATCATGATTGCCAAGCGACAAGAAGAATATCCAAATGTTCCAAAGCCGGAGATAATAGTTGTAGAGCCGGGAAGTGAACACACCATAGGCAACACAAAAATTACATTCTTTCCGGTTACACACTCAATTCCCGATGCTATGGGGGTATCCATGCATACACCACAAGGTAATGTGGTTATCACAGGTGACCTACGATTAAGGCATGAGGATGGGGTACCGATTGAGAAAGAGCGGGAAGTGTGGGGAAAACTTGGAAAAGAAGATAACTTGTTATTTATTGCAGATTCAACCAATGCGGAAAGAGATGGGTTTTCAATTCCTGAAGATCAGGTAACCAAAACTCTGGAAAATATTATTCGTACCGTAAAAGGACGCTTGATTATTGGCACTTTCGCCTCTCAATTTGAGCGAATGCTGCACATTATTCAAATTGCCGAGCAGTGTGGAAAAAAGATAGTAACCGAAGGAAGGTCAATACGTACCAATTTTGATATTGCGCAAAAGGCCGGATTGCTCACTGTGAAAAAAGATACGGTTATCCCCGCACAAGCGATGGAGGATTATCCACCGGATAAAATACTTATCCTTGCCACTGGCGCACAAGGAGAAGAGTTTGCCGCACTGATGCGTATCGCCGCCAAACGAGACAAATATATTCAATTTAACGAACGCGACACTGTGGTGCTTTCTTCATCAATCATTCCGGGAAATGAAATTGATGTGCAGAAACTTAAAGACAATCTCTATCGTCGCAACGTAACAATCATTAACTATCGGTCTTCCGATGTGCACTCGTCTGGACATGGAAATGTCGGAGAATTGATATGGATTAATAAACAAGTAAACGCGAAGTTGTTCATGCCGGGGTATGGTAATTATTCCATGCTCTATTGTCACGCCAAAGCTGCCGAGCAAGCGGGGCGCTCAAGAGATACCATAATCATTCCGGACAACGGCATGGTCATAGACATCATTGATAAGAAAATATCAATACATAAAGAAAAGGTTCCCGCAGAGGCGCTTGTGGTGGACGGATTTTCAATTGGAGATATGCAAGAGGTGGTGGTGCGTGATCGCAAAATGCTCGCAAAAGATGGAATGTTTGTTATCATCGCAACCATCCATCTTAAAACCGGTCGGCTGAAAAAATCTCCTGATATTATTTCCAGAGGGTTTGTATATTTGAGAGAGTCGCAAGAGATGCTCAATCAGGCACGTCTTCTTATCAGGAAAACCGTGGAAGATTCCACAAGAAATATGAATCCCATTGACCTTGATTATGTAAAAAATGAGCTCACCGATGCACTTGCGGGATTTTTATTTGTGCGAACAAACAAAGCCCCGATGGTGATACCGGTGCTTATTGGTATATAAAAATCAAATAGTACAAATTGGGAAAGTATATCATACCCCCGTGGCGACGCAGTCGCCACGGGGGTATG
>DRJB01000067.1 GCA_011052355.1 Candidatus Kaiserbacteria bacterium | reverse complement strand
TTCTTCCCAAAGATTTACATCTTTGGGAGATGATGGATATTATTAAAACAGTAGACAGCGACACCTTTACTGGAAATCCTGAAAAACAAGACGCGGGAGCAAACAAAATCAAAAAACTGGGAGAAGTTTTTGAAAAAGCCGGCACATATCTTGATGAATATATTTTTTCTTTTGAAAAGAATGATGACGATGCAAAACAAGTCGCGAAAAATATTGCCAGCGAGTTTTACCAATATGGTTTATCTTTACAGCACAAAGAACGAAATGCCGATTCTGTGTCAGAAGACAACAGAAAGATATTATCACCGGAAGATAAAGACCAGCTGGATGAATGGTTTTTAGGGACGGATGCCTACAAAAAAAGAATAGCAAGACTTGGAGAAAATCCCACCGAAGAGAAAAAAGAAGAAATGAGAAAACATTTGTTACAAGTATATTTCAAAGCGTTGGTGAGAGAGGGCTATAAAGAGGAAGGAGAAAATCCTTGGGAAATCAAAACCGGTCCGACGCAACGTTTGCAAGATACTGCGAGAGAACAAATTACTCGTGTTGTGGAAACACCGGAAAGAGAAATGGTGTCCGCCATTTTTCGCAGAGGGCTGGAAAAATTGGTAACAGAAATGAAAACGATTGATTGGAGAAAGGCCGTAAATAATTTTTTTGAGAAAATAGGATTTAGCCCCCCACTTGAACAGAGAAAGTTATTTGATGTACTCAAAATACCGAAATTAAAATCAGAACTTGAAGAAGTTAGAAAAACTAAAGATACTGTCAAAATCTCTGCCAAAGAACTGGAAATTGCTAAAACAATTCAAGAAGCAGTAAGTAGTTTCCCTTATCAAAAAATGGCTAACAATCCTTCAGAGATGATAGAAACACAGTTTATCAATTGTGTGGGGTCGGCGCTTTTGGGAGGGGGATTATTAGATGCAGTGGGAATAAAATATTTGGTCGCAGACTTACCGGAACATTCTGCGACCGTTTTAATAACCAGTGATGGCAAGGTATATTGGCAAGATTTTACTCCTCCTTTTAAACCTCTTGGGGAAGGCAACAGTAATTACAAAGAAATTACTGTTTATATGTCTGAAGGAGAGATTGATTTTTCAGAACGTAACAATTTGTCTGATAGTGAAATTGCCACACGATTCAAAGATTCATATATTGGAGATGATGGAGATGACCAGCTTAAAGTCAATCTCTCCAATCCGGAAATAGGTCTGCAAGCTCAAATTTTGAACAATGCAGGAAATGATTTGAGAAAGCTCGGTAAAAACGAAGAAGCAGTTGAATCCTGTAAGCAGGCAATTAGTATCAATCCAAAGGATCCATATCCTTATATCGGACTTGGCAATGCTTTGAGTGGTCTTGGTAGAAACAAAGAAGCAGTTGAAGCCTATCGGCAAGCAATAAGTATCAATCCAAAGGATCCATATCCTTATAACGGACTTGCAAATGCTTTGAGAGATCTTGGCAGAAACGAAGAAGCAATTAAGACCTATAAAAAATTCTTATCACTATGGAAAGGAGATATTTATTGGATAGATAGGGCAGAAAAAAGAATAAAAGAATTGGAATTGAAAGAGAAATCAAAAAAATAATGAGCCCGGTTCAAATTTTGTGTTATGCCAAAATCTCACCCCTTTTTATAATTTAAAAAAATTAGCTAAGCTTCTCATTTACTTGAATATATGGAATTCGGAAACTTGAAACTACATCATCTGATTAGCAGGATAGCCCACGTCTTGTGGGCTATCAAATTACAAACATTTGTTCGCTTATTTTTGTGTTGGTGGACCCTAGCGGACTCGGACCGCTTGCCTCATCCATGCCATGGATGCGCTCTACCAGATGAGCTAAGGGCCCATTTCAATTACTGTAACGTGTAAGCACATAATTCTCAAGGTGCGCCGAACTGGCTTTCTGTTTACTTGTGTGTTATATTGATAACATATTCACTTTATGAGTTCGGTTTTGCAAAGTCCTGTAATCGGGTACTTTGACTAAATGATGTATATCGTGTATAACAGTTATATCATTATATGATAAAGAATATTAAAATCAATTCAAAATCCAAAAAGAACAAGCACCCAATTTCATTTGATGAGGCGGTACTTGTAGATTCTCTTCTCGGCACGGTTCCACAACGCACTCGCGAAGTGCTTTCCAGGCGTTTTTGGCTTGATGCGCGAACCAAAAGTGAGACTCTTGAATCTATAGGGTCCAGTATGAATATCACCAGAGAGCGCGTGCGACAAATTGAGCATGCCGGAATTGAAATCATACGTGAGTCAAATATATTTGCTCGCGCAAAGTCATCATTTGAAGAATTGCGCATGTGCGTTCTCAAAGAGGGTGGCATTATGAGGGAAGACCATCTGCTTGCCATACTTTCAGATACACAAAAAGGACGCAATAATTTCCGTTTTCTTTTGGTTGTCGGTGGAGCATTTTTCCGCGAAAGGGAGAGTGATGATTTTTATGCGCGCTGGCATGTTGATGAGCGTACTGCCAAAGCCGTGCATAACGCGCTTGCCGGTTTATATGAATCACTTCCCGCTGAGGAGGTGCTTTCCGAACATGATATTCTCAATCGTTTTCTTAAAGAATTGACTAATGTTAATGACGCATACAGAGATGAAGAAATTCTAAAGCGATGGATTTCCATGTCAAAACGAATTTCTAAAAATCCACTCAATGAATGGGCGCGCGCCACTTCTTCATTAATTAGGGTGAAAGGAATTCGTGATTATGCTTACATGGTGGTGAAGCGCGCAAATAAACCAATGCATTTCAGTGAAGTGACCAGTGAAATTGTGAGATTGTTTTCAAAAAAGGCACATGTTGCCACTACCCATAACGAGCTTATAAAAGATAAGCGTTTTGTATTGGTTGGGCGCGGGCTGTATGCGCTTGCGGAGTGGGGGTATCGCCCGGGAGTTGTTCGCGATGTTATCGCGGATATTTTGAAAAAAGAAGGACCGCTAAACAAAGAAGAGATATTAAAGCAAGTGCAAAAAATGCGTTTTGTGAAAACAAATACGGTTATAGTAAATCTCAGCGACAATCGCTTCTTTACCTGTGGAAAAGATGGGCTGTACAATTTGGTGCAAAAATAAAAACACAAGTACTCGGGGTCAGACATTGGTGCGACAATATTCAACATCACGCCGTGTGTGAATAAATAGTGCACATATCAAACAGTTTTTTTCTATGCGGTACGCGTATCATACGGTATACTGTAGATTGTGGGATTTTTTAAGAATTTAGGTAAAATGACCGGATCACCCGGAATTAACACCTCGCCAATGCCACTGTTGGTGATTGGTTTGACGTTTTTTTTCCTGTCAATCTTTTTATTTCCCGGGTTATTACGTCCGTCTTTATATTTCTTTATATTTCTTGCGCCGGTTGTGTTGCCGTTCATTTTTATATATGCGGCATTCCGTGTGTGGGTTGATTTTAGACAATCGGCATATATTGTGAACCAGGAGCATGTGTTGCTTGAAATAAAACCGCCACGCTCCCACATGAAAACACCACTTGCCATGGAGGCAATATTTTCCGGGTTGCATCTTAAGCCGGGAGAGAGCACATGGTATGACAGAATAATACGTGGAAAGACTCGACCATGGTGGTCATTTGAGATAGCGGTTATTGATGGAACGGTGCATTTTTTCATCTGGACGCGTGCGACATTTCGTAATATTGTAGAGGCGCAAGTTTATGCGCAAATTCCCGGAGCCCAGATACTCACGGCACCCGATTACGCAAGAGCGGTTTCAGGATTACCGAGCGAGTGGGGAATATGGGGAGTTGATTTTGAGTTCACAAAACCTGATCCTTACCCGATTAGAACATATATTGATTACAGTCTTGATAAAAAACCGACCAAAGAAATTGAGCAAGTTGATCCATTGGCACACATGATTGAATATTTTGGTACGTTTGGGAAAGGTGAACAGGTGTGGTTTCAAATTCTCGCACGTGTGCACAAAGGTGATAAGTACCACAAGAAAAATGTGGAGGGTAAACCGTATACATGGCAAGACGAGGGGAAGGAAATCATTCAAAATATTCGTACGGGAACGGTTGGAAAAGTAAAATACAGAGATGTGTTTACCGGAGAAATGAGAGAGACGGATGGATTTCCAAACCCGACAAAAGGAGAGTCTGAAAAGATGGCGGCAATTGAGCGCAACGTTGCCAAGCAGGCATTTGATGTGGGTATCCGGGCTGTGTATATCACCGAACCGGATAAATTTGTTCCTTCAAAAATTCCCGGCATCATAGGTGTACTTAGGCAATTCAGCTCAGAATCATACAATAGTTTTAAACCAGTACGTTGGATAGCTCCCTTTAATGACTATCCATGGGAACTTTTTGTTAAAAAAAGAAAAGATAGGGTGAGAAAAAGACTCATTGATGCGTATCGTCGGCGTTCATATTTTTATGCTCCGTATATCACTCCTCACAACATCATGAGTATTGAAGAGCTTGCCACCATTTATCACATACCGTCAGCATCGGTGGCGACGCCAGCGCTCTCTCGTATTCAATCCGCCACACAAACACCTCCGGCAAATCTTCCGACGTAGACCGACATGAACGTTCTTTTTACTCGTATAAAAGTGTGGACGGCATGGTTGCGTTGCACTTATAAAAACAATCGTAAGCGTTTTTGGCTCGGCGGGCTCGCGTTTATTTTTCTTGGATTTTTCATCGGGCAAGTGGCGCCACCAATTGATTTTCCCTCAGGCACCTATATACATATTTCAAAAGGAGTTACCGCGCGCACCATAGCGGACCGACTTGCGCAAGCGCATGTCATTAATTCACCGGTATCTTTTGTGGTATTGACACACCTCATTGATGCTCAAGAAAGTATCAAAAGCGGAACATATCATCTTGAGGCGCCGATGAGTTTATTTTCAGTGGTGCGCATGTTAAGAAACGGGGCGCAAAGTATTCCGGTTCGCGTAACTTTTCCTGAAGGAATGACCGTGCGAGAAATGGCGCCGCTTATTTCAAAAGCAATTCCGAACATAACCCAAAAGACGTTCATACAAGCAGCTACACCATATGAAGGATATTTATTTCCAGACACCTATGATTTTTCTCCCACCGAAACCGCTACGCAAGTGGTTGCGCAAATGCGCAAAAATTTTGATATGCACATTGCATCAATTACACCATATATTACGTCTTCCGGGCATTCGCAAAAAGATATTATTACTATGGCATCAATTGTGGGGAAAGAGGCGCGTACACTCTCACAAAAGCGCATCATAGCGGGGATATTGTTCCATCGTCTGCATATCGGCATGCCACTCCAAGTTGATGTGGTGTTCGGATTTATATTCAATAAGCCAACATTTGTTCCTTCCGTAAAAGATTTGCGCGTGCGCTCACCGTATAATACGTATATTCACAAGGGCTTGCCACCAACGCCCATAGATAATCCCGGAAGCAACTCTATATTTGCCGTAGCAACGGCTCCTCAAACGCCATATTTATATTATCTCACCGGCAAGAATGGAAAAATGTACTATGCAAAAACACTTGTCGGACACCAAAGAAATATGAGGTTATTCTTGCGCTAATGTACGCAAATGCACGAATGAATTATTTTCTGCTACACTGTCGTACGTAATGGAAAATGTAAAAAATAAAAAAGTATATGTGGGTCTTTCGGGTGGAGTGGACTCGGCGGTGAGCGCGGCATTGCTGTTGCGCTCGGGAGCAAAAGTTACCGGTGTTTTTATTAAGGGCTGGTATCCGCCTGGAATGCCGTGCACATGGGCATCTGACCGACTTGATGCAATGCGTGTTGCAGCGCGCCTGGGCATTCCTTTTTATACGCTTGATGCAAGTGAGGCATATAAAAAAAATGTTATTGAGTATCTTATTGCCGAGTATGCAGTGGGACGTACGCCCAATCCGGATGTTTTTTGCAATCGTGATATAAAATTCGGTGTTTTTGCGCGCGATGCATTTGAGCGTGGGGCGCAGTATATTGCAACAGGGCATTATGCGCGACTGCAACATCATACTGGTGATGCAATTCTTTCTCGCGGTGTTGACATAAAAAAAGACCAAAGTTATTTTCTCTGGGCGGTTTCAGCGAATGTTTTTTTGCGGACATTATTTCCAATTGGTGAATACAAAAAACCCCACGTGAGGATATTGGCAAAAAAATTCAATATTCCCGTTGCGCGGAAAAAAGATAGTCAAGGGGTCTGTTTTCTTGGCCCGGTGTCGGTGGAAGAGTTTTTACGATTGGAATTTGGTACTGAAATCGGGCGCGCGCTGGATACGAATGGAAATGACATAGGTACGCACGATGGTGCTGTGCTTTATACGATTGGCGAAAGAGTGGCGTTGCATACTCTCAATGCCGGACCATGGTATGTTGTAGCGAAAAATTTTAATAAAAATGAGTTGGTGGTGAGTCATAAGAACACCCTGCCGGCGCACGGCGCCGGCAGGGTGTTCTTACTGAAACACACAAATTGGTTTTCCGATCCGCTTCAAGCCCGCTCCGCTCAATATCGCTATCACGGACCACTCATCTCAGGTATCGTAGAAATAAAAAATAGTGAATATTTTTTTACGCCCAAGTATCCATTACCGGAGGCGGTTGCTGATGGGCAATCGCTCGTGTTATACCATGGTGCGCAGTGTGTTGGGGGTGGTATACTGCAATTATGCGACGCATACACACAAAAGAAATCATCATAATCGCAATTGCCTTGCTGGTGATTATCGTGATTGGCATACTCACCTCTTCTCAACATCTCAAAGACTATCCATTGCCGACTTCGCGCATTGCCACAAGTACGGCACCTTTGACAATTAAACTGGTTTCTTTCTCTCATTCATATCGCTATGGAAAATATACTCTCAGTGGAGCGCTCACTGTTCCTACTGTGTGCTATATTGCGTCCGCAAAATCATCACTTGTTCCCTCAACAACACCGCACCGCATTCGCCTTGATGTCACTGTGCCCATTGATACTGGCAGATGCTTGCAACTTCCGGCGACAACAACATTTAGCACTCAACAGCGTGCAGGCAAGGGCGCGACGATACGCGTGTACGTAAACAACACTTTTGCAACTTCAACAACCAAGTAATACAAACATAAATCATGCCTGAAATAATTAAAGCGGGAGGAAATAAAGAAAAGTTTGACCCGGAGCGCCTGCGCGCATCTTTGATACGCGCAGGCGCCGGAGAATACACCGCCCAACACATCGCCGACTCCGTATCAAAAACCGTTCGGGAGGGAATGCACTCGCGCGACATATATCGCAGAGCATTCACTTTGCTTCGTAAGGAAACGCGTCCCGTCGCTGCGCGATACGCATTGCGAAGAGCGCTTCTTGAGCTTGGACCATCTGGGCATCCGTTTGAAGATTTTATGGCAAGAATATTTGAAAAAGAAGGGTGGAAAGTTGAATGGCGAAAAATGTTACAGGGTGTGTGCGTGCCACATGAGGTTGATGTGTACGCCCACAAGGGTCCGGCAACTCTTGTGGCGGAGCTTAAATATCACAATACGGCAGGATATAAAACCGATGTAAAAGTCGCGCTGTATGTAAAAGCGCGCTTTGATGATTTATGGTCATACGCTGAAAAAACTTCTATTCCAAAAGTGGAGCGCGGGTTACTCATTACAAATACAAAATTTACAAGCCAAGCAATCGCGTATGCCAACTGTGCAGGACTTGAACTTATGGGGTGGGGATATCCGGAAAACGGGAATTTGTATGAGCGAATATGTCGCACGCGCGTATATCCCATTACCACATTGACATATCTCAAAAAAGCTGAGAAAAAACTCCTTATTGACAAAGGGGTCGTGTCTTGTGATATGCTAAGGGAACGGCGAGAGGTGTTGCGCTCTCTGCATATGACACCGCAGAGGATTGGGACTATTCTTGCCGAGGCAGATGCATTATTGGCATTACCGCACCCCTATTAAGCTAATAACCTATTTTTATATGGATACACAACCGCAACAAATGAATAATGTTTTGAAAACGCGCCTTATCTTGATTTTTATCTTCGGATTTGCGCTTGGTGCGCTCACCATCATTGCGTGGAATAGCGCACCACAACGCACCAACAAAGCATATGCTCCCGTTGCCAAAAATACGTCTGGTAGCACAGGCTCAAAAAGTAAGGCGGCAACCTCTCTGGAAAAAATACCGGCATCGTTTTCCACGGGAATTGGAACGGGGAGAGTTACCGTTACAAATCAGTCAGCCGGAAATACCGCGCTGGTTGAATCTGTCACCGTACCACCGCCAGGTGTGTGGGTCGCCGTGCGAGAAACTAAAGGGAAAGTATTGGGAAATGTTCTCGGGGCACAACGTGTGCGTGGTCCGCGCTCAAATGTAGTTGTTGACCTCTCGCGAAATACACAACCAAACAGATTATACGTGATTGAACTTTATCGTCTTGGGGCAAATGGTAATGTTTTTGATGTAAAAACAGAAAGCGTATATGTTGATCTTGAAACCGGAAGGGGAGTTATTGTTCCGTTTCGCACGGATGGTACCACTGTTGTTACCGCTACCACCACAGACACAGAATAAATGGCATTCGGCGGATACAAGATAAAAGGTGATTGGGTGCGCTTCAAACCGGAATCAAAAGACCCGTTTGTTATCAGTCGTTCCAAGATTGACC
>DRJB01000066.1 GCA_011052355.1 Candidatus Kaiserbacteria bacterium | reverse complement strand
CCGAAGTGGTGATGGAGTTTTTCACACCATTCGTGTAAAGGGGAATCTTCCGCCTGCGCACTTCAGATTAGTGAACGGTCGGCCGGTTTCGGTTGTGACCGCAACCGGCAAATGACGAAAGCAGCAAAAATAAAAAGAAGAACAAGAAAAATATCGACCACACTGAAAAGGATTTCAGTGTGGCCTTGCTTTTTTATGAGGGGTTTACGAAACCCCTCAAAGTCTGACCAAATGAGGGGTTTACGAAACCCCTCACATAAACCGCCTATAGCTCAATTGGTAGAGCAGCTGCCTCTTAAGCAGTTGGTTCCAGGTTCAAGTCCTGGTGGGCGGACAAGAGAGTGAAAAAAGAAGCGTGGTTTCTTTTGTGCCCAGCATTATTATGTAAGTTTAACTTACATAATAATGCTGGGCACATTTTTTCCGATCACTGATTGAAGTCTAGCTTCAATATTGCATGTTGGACTTTTACATATTCTCTTCACTCATCAATCTTGCCACTTTTTTATTTTGTTGTAATCTAAGATTATGGGAATAAAAGACAGAATTATCGTGGCACTGGATGTGGATAGTTTGGAGAAGGTTAAACCACTTGTGGAAAGCCTGACGCCATATGTCGGGTGTTTTAAAATTGGGTTAGAATTAATAACAGCCGTAGGAGCTCCGATGGTCGTGGAGCTCGTTCATTCGCTTGGGGGTAAGATTTTTTATGATGGGAAGTTTGACGATATCCCCAATACGATTGGAGCTGCATCTAAAGCGGTTTCAAAATTGGGTATTAAAATGTTTAACGTTCACGCTTCGGCTGGTGTTGAAGCGATGGTGGCTGCCGTGGACAACAAAGGGAAATCTCTTGTGCTTGCGGTTACACTTTTAACATCTCTGGATGAAAATAATACAAAATTGATTTTTGGCGCTCCAAGTAAAGCTAAGGTTTTGCAGTTCGCACTTGATGCGAAAATTGCCGGTTGCAACGGAATTATCTGTTCGCCACAGGAGCTGGAGTTCCTCGGAAAACAAAAAGAACTTGGTGGTTTGATGAAAATTACGCCGGGGATTCGTCCCGCATGGGCTGTTGTTGGAGATCAAAAACGGATTATGACTCCGGCGGAAGCAATTGAGGCGGGAGCAACGTTTTTGGTCATCGGTCGCCCAATCACGAAACCACCGACTGAAATCGGAACACCTGTGGATGCGGTAAAAAAGATCACGGAAGAAATCGCAGTAGCGGTTTTGTAAAAAGGAGAAGACAATATGAACGAACAAGAAATTTTATCGGTACTTAGCAAAGTCGGCGCTGTGATCACAGACAGCCATGTCGTTTACACATCTGGAAGACACGGCGCTGCTTATATCAACAAGGATGCGGTGTATCCACATACCGCGGAAACATCTAACATTTGTCGGACAATAGCCGAACACTTCAAAAATGACAACGTTGAGGTGGTCATTGCCCCGGCAATTGGTGGTGTGATTCTCTCGCAATGGACGGCACATCATCTCTCGGAAATCACCCGGCGCGAAGTGCTTGGAGTTTATGCAGAGAAAACAAAAGATGGATCCGCATTTGTCATCAAACGCGGTTACGACAAAATCATTGCCGGAAAGAACATTTTGGTGGTGGAGGACGTACTCACTACAGGTGGCTCAGTCAAAAAAGTGATTGAAATCACACGCGTCGCCGGAGGCAACATAATCGGTCTTGGTGTTTTATGTAATCGTGGCGGGATTACGCCACAAGATGTGGCTGATGTTCCAAAGCTCATTGCTCTTGTGAATGTCAATCTCGTCACATGGGACGAAGTGGATTGTCCACTCTGTGAGCAGAATGTCCCAATCAACACCAATGTTGGTAAGGGGCGCGAATTTCTCGCACGAAAACAATAAGTCTGTAAGCGGGCTTCAATTTGAATTGTCATCGCGCGGTATTGGATCTTTTTTGTTGTTTTTTTGTAGAAGCAAGCTGTTAAGGTATGGTCTTAACAGCTTGCATATGTGGAAGTCCGACTTCCACATATACAACCCCGCGCGCCTTCGGCGCGCGGGTAAAATCTGGTCAGACTTTGGGTGGTTTCGTATGAGGGGTTTACGAAACCCCTCATTTTGCGGCGAGTGTGTCAAAAATTCAGAAAAATGATAAAATGCAAATTATGGAAAAAGAAATAGAATTTGCACTGAAAGAAATACAAAATGTTTTGGACGTGTGGGTTCCAATGAAAATAAAATACGATCTTACTCCAGGTGTGGTTGTTTGTATTGCCTATAAGGGGAAATCATTATATCTCAAAGCGTTTGGAAGTCGTGATATTGAAGGAAACAGTAAATTGTCGGCAGATGCTTTGTTTAGGGTTGCTTCCATGTCCAAAATATTTACCACGGTGGCTATTATGCAGTTGCAGGAACGAGGCGAATTGCGTCTTGATGATAGGGTGTCAGATTACTTACCTTGGTTTAAGGGTAAAAATAAAACGTCTGATTTGAAAAATGTGACTATACGACAGATGCTTTCTCACGCTTCCGGTATTTTCCGTGACGGTGAAGGACCGCACTGGGAGACAGATAAGTTTCCAAAATCACTTAAAAAGACTATTTCTGACAAAGCCATAATTATTGAAAATTTATCCGGATTCAAATACTCAAATCATGCTTTTGCAATATTGGGTGAGATTATAAAGAAGGTATCAAAATTTTCTTACGAAGAATATGTAACAAAAAATATTATCAACCCATTGGTTCTCAAAAACACTTTTCCCGACTTGTCTGATGACATCCCGACTAAATTAATAGCGGGTTATGAACGCTTCATTCCTGATAAAAAAGACCGAATCGCTTTCCCTCATGTAAAGACATACGCATATGCACCGGCGACAGGATTTATATCAAATGCACGAGACATGGCATTGTTTTTGTCTTCACTTTCTCTAGATACTAAAAAGAGCGTGGTTAATAGAGAGTCCAAAAAAGCTATGATGCAGTCACATGGAAAGCCGGCATGTGATGATGAGTATGGTCTGGGTCTTGATATTTTTGAAATTAAAGGAAGAACTATTGTGGGTCATTCCGGTGGTTTTGCCGGATTTATCACAAACGCCATCACAAGTGTTGTAGATAATATTCAAGTAGTGGTACTCACCAATACTCATTCAAGTACAGCGCGGAGTGTTAGTCGTGGTGTGATGGAAATGCTTTATAAAGTAGCCGATAACTCCCATCACTATCAGAAAGGAAAAAAATTACCTCACACCTATGATGGTGTTTATAGAAATCGATGGGGTGATACGGTAATTGTAAAAATTGGTAATAAACTTGTAGGATTTTCTCCGCAAGTAAATAATCCCATATCTTGTTGGTCTATTCTGGAACAGAAAAAAGTTCACGAGTTTGAAAATACCGACAAAGTTGGTTTCGGTTCACCAAAAGAAATGGTCCGGTTCAGTGAGATTAAAAATAAGAAATCACAAAAGATGCTGTGGGGTTCAACGCCTTCTAAAAGAGTTCAATAGTTTTCAGTTAAGTTAAGTGTAGTAAGCTACGACCATTTTGAATATCGCAAACGTAAACGATTCTATGGAAGTCAGTCCTGTGGAAGTCAGACTTCCACATATGCAACCCCGCGCGCCGAAGGCGCGCGGGTAAAATCTGGTCAGACTTTGAGTGGTTTCTTTGAGGGGTTTACGAAACCCCTCATAAACCCCTCACGTAAACAGGTTCAAGTCCTGGTGGGCGGACATAGACATAATACAGAAGAACCTCTGATTAAAGTTAGGTTTCGGTAAGGGGTTCTTCCGATATGTAACATGGTGCGCTATACTCGCAAGCAATGGGCGAGTGGCGGAATTGGTATACGCGCATGGTTTAGGACCATGTTCCTTAAACGGATTGAGGGTTCAAGTCCCTCCTCGCCCACATACATGAATGGGAAATTTTTAAAAAAGAAGAGAGTGTATTTGGATTGGGCGGCTGCGACGCCTGTGTGTAAGCCCGCCCTTCGCGCAGGCAATACTGCGCGAAGGGCTACGTATGGTAATCCTTCCTCGCCACATACTGAAGGCAGATATGCGCGGGAACTTCTTGAGGAAGCACGAGGTGTTATTGCGCGCTACGTGGAGGCAAAGCCCGATGATGTTATTTTCACTTCCGGAGCAACGGAAGCAAACGCACTTGCAATTCTCGGGCACATGCGTGCACTTGTTGCTTCCGGGCGTGCGCCTCGCGACATACATTTTTTATATGCATCAACGGCGCACACTTCTATTGTGCACACCGCACAAGCGCTTAAAGAGAAGGGGTTTGCGGTTGAAGCGCTTCCTATCACGCTTAATGGCAATGTGGATATCAAAACACTTCGCGCAATGCTACGTCCTCAAACGGCTCTTGTTTCAATGGAGGCGGTGTGCGGAGAAACCGGTACGGTGTGGAATACGCGCGAAGTTAAAAATGCACTTCGTGTGTTTGCACAAGAAAACAGAGAGAATAAAAATAATGCAAGTGTGGGGGCTCGCGCAAGCGACCATGCAGGCGCCGGCGTGCCGGCGCCTGCATGGTCGCTTACGCTACTGCACGTAGACGCCAGTGCCGCACCACTTACGCAAAACATAACACGTGCGCACTGGAGTGCGGACATGCTGGTCTTTGATGCGCAAAAAATGTGCGGTGAGCGCGGTATTGGCGCGCTTGTATCACATCGCACCATCGCGCTTTCTCCACTTGTGCATGGCGGTCCGCAAGAGCGCTCAATACGACCCGGCACACAACCAGTCGCGCTTGCCACATCGTTCGCACAAGCATTTCGCTATTGCGACACACACCGCGCGCGCTTTAGCGCGCGCGCGCTCCAAGCCCGCGCTCTCTTAATACATCACATTTCAAAACTTCCCCACACATTCATAAACGAAACCGCCAATATCGCCAACACAGTGCCACACATTCTAAACATATCTTTTATCGGGCGCGATACCGATTATCTCACCATACTCCTTGATGAAGCCGGGTTCGCCGTTTCAACTAAAAGCGCGTGCGAAACAAACACAATCGGCTCACGCGTGGTGACACAGCTTACACGAGACCCGCAACGTGGAGCATCCACGTTGCGGGTCTCGTGGGGACAAACCACCACCCTCGCCGACATACACCGCTTCATAAAAGCACTCATCAATGCAGTCGCGTTTCTTGACGAACATGCTCTATAGTGGTATTCTAATAGTACCAAGTGGCGTAATGTATAAAGTATGGATATACTATAGGTATGGATATTGAAGAACTAACCAAATCACAACTTTTGTTACTCATGATATTAGTGAGTTTCATCACCTCTATTGCAACGGGCATATTAACCGTGTCGTTGCTTGACCAAGCTCCGCCGATTGTAACACAAACCGTCAATCGCATAGTGGAGCGAACGGTAAAAACAGTCGCACCGTCACTTCCGGCAACGGTGGTGAAAACCATCATTTCAACCCCGGCACCTTCAACTGAAGATCTGGTAACATCCGCACTTTCATCGCAAAGTGCCAGAACAGTTTTGCTCTACGGAGTTTCCGCAAATGCAAAAACTCCGGCACTTTCAGTCGGTGCATATCTTCCCAAAGCAAAGATGATTGTAACGGTGCTAGCCGGAACACCTCCCTCAAAAACAAAAACAGAATTTCTAAATGGAGCGAGTGCGACCACCACGTTTGAACGGTCCCACAATGGTATGGCACTTTACAGCATCGCAGATACCACCGGGCTTCCAAAAGCGTCAACACCGGATTTGGTGCTTCAAAAAAATCTAAAACTCGGCGAGACTGTTCTTTCAGTACGTGGTAATGGAAGCGCCACCACCGGCATTGTCTCTCACATAACCGGCAAAGGATTTTACACTACGTTGCCGACATTGTCCGCAGGCACGACAGTGGTAGACCTTTCCGGAAATCTTATAGGTATTTCAAGTGGAAACAAAGACAGACTTTTTGTTTCCGCAGATGCCATCGTCACTCTTCTTGCGCAAAAGAATGCAACCACCACATCGGAAACGTCTGCAACCACGACACCTGCAACATAGAAATTATATTCACACACATCGTATATGCCAATGCCACCATTCCAAAATTTCACCTCAAAAGCAAAAGAAGCCGTACGCAAAGCGCACGAGCTTGCCATAGAGCGTGGACAAAATCACGTCAACACCTTACATCTTCTTGCCGCCCTGGTATTGCAAGAAGAGAGCTTGGTTTTTTCAATTCTTGATAAAATGGATGTGGACACTATGCTTCTTTCCGATACCGTTTTGGAATTGTTTGAAGACCCTGAAGTCTCATCAGTCTTGACGCAGTCATATCAAATATATTTAACACCCGAGCTCGCGCAGACGCTTGAAGCATCGGGAAAAATAGCCGCACGCATGAACGATTCTTTCGTTGGGACGGAGCATTTGTTCTTGGCGCTTCTTGAACATCCCGGGCAAGCAGCCGAAGTGTTTAATCGTTTTCGTATTGAAAAGGACACTGTTGCATCGGTTCTTAAAGAAATTAAAAATACTAAAGACGGTTCAGTGGTCGGTCCAAAACGTTTCCGTGCGCTTGCAAAATATACAAGAAACCTCACTAATGCGGCGGCAGATAATAAACTGGATCCGGTCATTGGTCGTGATGTTGAAATAAACAGAGTTATCCAAGTGCTCTCACGACGCACAAAAAACAATCCGGTGCTCATCGGAGAGGCGGGAGTGGGGAAAACCGCGATAGCCGAAGGGCTCGCCACGCGCATGGCATCATATGACGTACCGGAATCACTGAAAGGGAAAGAGCTCCTTTCTCTTGATTTGGGACTTATGGTTGCCGGCACAAAATATCGCGGAGAATTTGAAGAGCGCCTGAAGTCAGTTATGAAAGAGGTGGAGCGTGCACAGGGGAAAGTGATATTGTTCATTGATGAAATGCACACGTTGGTTGGAGCGGGTGGAGCCGAAGGTGCCCTGGATGCGGCAAGTATGCTCAAGCCGGCGCTCACTCATGGCGAAATGCGCATAATAGGTGCCACCACTATAAAAGAATATCAGCAACATATTGAAAAAGATGCGGCGTTGACACGGCGTTTCCAACCGGTGTTTGTGAGGGAGCCATCCATTGAAGATGCGGTGGCTATTTTGCGCGGACTGCGCGATAAGTATGAGCTGTATCATGGGGTGCGTATCACTGACGAAGCGATTGTCGCCGCAGTGGAGCTCTCTTCGCGCTATCTCTCCGATAGATTTTTGCCAGACAAAGCGATTGATCTTGTTGATGAGTCCGCTTCCGGACTGCGCATTGCACTTGAGAATAAACCGCCATTATTGGAGGAAACTGACAGAGGTATTCGCCGTCTTGAAATAGAACGACAGGCACTTAAAAAAGATGAGGGCGGTGAACACAAAAAGGAAATCAAGGAGCGCATCAAACACATCAACAAAGAAATTGCAGACCTCAAAGAAAAAACAAGCGAGCTTGAATTAAAGTGGCGCAACGAAAGAGAAGTGCTGGATAGTATTCGTTTTATAAAAGGTGAGCTTGAGACGCTCAAAATACACTCTGACAACGCGGAAGCGGCGGCGGACTTGTCCGCCGCCGCCGAGATTCGCTATGGCAAGATGCCCACCCTACAAAAAGACCTTGAACAAAAACTGCGCCGTCTTAAAACACTGCAAAAATCACGACGTATTCTTAAAGAAGAGGTAACCGAGCAAGACATAGCGGAAGTGGTATCGCGATGGACCGGCATACCTGTTACGCGAATGCTTGAAGAAGAAGCGGCGAAGCTTGCCCGTATGGAAGAAACACTCAAGAGCTCAATAATCGGACAAGACACTGCGGTGAGCAAAATAGCAAACGCAGTGAAGCGTTCACGTGTGGGTATAAGTGACCCAAACCGACCCATTGGCTCATTCCTATTCCTTGGTCCAACAGGTGTTGGGAAGACAGAACTTTCAAAACGTCTCGCCGATTTTATGTTTGACGACCCGGAGGCACTCGTGCGCGTTGATATGAGTGAATATATGGAAAAGCACTCCGTTGCAAAATTGCTCGGGGCACCGCCCGGATATATTGGCTATGAAGAATCCGGAACACTCACCGAGCGCATACGACATCGCCCATATGCCGTGGTGCTTTTTGATGAGATAGAAAAAGCGCACCCGGAAGTATTTAATATATTATTGCAAGTGCTTGATAGTGGACATCTCACTGATGGAAAAGGACGGCGTGTTAATTTCAAAAATACCATTGTTATTTTGACGAGCAACATTGGAGGAGAACTTATTGACCGCATGGCACACATTGGATTTGGAAATGCGGACGCTACCGAGGTGACACAGTATGAAGAAGTAAAAGGAAAAGTGACAGAGTCGTTGAAAGAGCATTTTCGCGCGGAGTTTTTGAATCGTCTTGATGATATCGTTATTTTTGACGTACTCAGTAGAAACGCTCTTTCAAAAATTGTGGATAATCAGATTACGGAGATTGTGCAACGCCTTGCTACGCGCGCCATCACACTTGTCATTGCTCCTGCGGTTCGCGCGTGGTTGGTAAAAAAAGGATACAGCCCACAGTACGGAGCACGACCTCTTAAACGAGTAATTCAAGATTACATTCTTACGCCGGTTGCTTCGCGCATGGTGGAAAGGGGAATTATGGACGGTGGAATTGTCTCGGTAACTATCAAAGATGACATACCGGTGTTTGAGATTAAGAGGCGCTCAAGCAAAGTGCACGTTGCGCGCAAAAGAGAAAAGGTCGCAGTGTAGTGTGAAAATAATCACTGGTGTCCCTAGTTACCCCGGGCGCGCTTCGCGCGCCCGGGGTAACATCAGGTATCCGATGTTGCGATACCGGAATTTACTGCTATAATGGTGTCATATGTCACAAAGTCATTTAATAAAACTTCGCTCAACGAAATCAGAGTATGTCTATCACACGCGCAAGAATAAGAAAAAAGTTGAGCGAAAGATTGAGTATAAGAAGTACGATCCAACCACTCGCAAACACGAAATTTTCAAAGAAACAAAAAAGTAGAACATCTATTATATAGAACGATTTTGAAAGTCTGACTTTCAAAATCAGTGCTTGTCACAGCGTTTCGCGATGCTCACATTCTGTTCACATAACGCTGTGGCTTTCTCGTCCTGTCGCAAGCGAAGCAGTACGTTTACTTACCCCCGCAGTTTTTACACTGCGTCTTAAAAACTGCGGGTCCACCAGGACTCGAACCTGGAACGGTGGTTTTGGAGACCACTGTTTTACCATTAAACTATAGACCCATTATCTTGTATCTTCTACGATACCAAATATATGCCTATGTGCAATGTTCAGGTTTTCATTTTGCTAGCATGCGGTACAATAATAATATGATTTACATTCGTCGTATTGCTGTTGTCGCCGGTGCATTTTTATTCGGCATGCCGGCTTTGGCATTTGCCGCCGGTATTACCGCCATCGTTCCTCAGTCTCATACAGGACAAGAAGCATGTCCGCTC
Source organism: Candidatus Kaiserbacteria bacterium (assembly GCA_011052355.1). GTDB lineage: Bacteria > Patescibacteriota > Minisyncoccia > Phycocordibacterales > Phycocordibacteraceae > C7867-001. The sequence goes on along the minus strand of DRJB01000066.1, from coordinate 5,716 downwards.
GGGTATCAGGCGATTTTAACTGTTGTGCAAAACATAACCAATGATGCTGTGTATCTCGCCGGCATATTTGCAGTGCTTCTTATTGCATACGCGGGATTTCTTTTGGTAACCAACGCCACGTCGCCAAGTAATCTGGAGAAGGGAAGAAATGTATTGATAAGCACTGCCATAGGTTTTGTCATTATCATTTCAGCGTGGCTTATCGTCAATGAGGTTATCGTGGTATTTACCACTGGAAATCTACAATCGGTTACATCACTTCTTAAGTCACACTCTTCATCACAATGTTTGCCGGTACAAAAACCACAGGCTCCCGCTAAAATTAAAGTGGTTCATTGAGCGAGTTTTCTCAACCATGCTTTTTGGTGTCGCGCGTATTGCCAAAGTTTTGCACAGAGTGCGGGAAATAAAGATTCTTCAGTTCGTTCACCACGCAGAAATTCTCCGATGATACGATATTCAAGTCCGAGCTCATTGAGGCGCTTGTCGCCCACATAGGCGCGAACGTTTCTTGTCTCTTCAATAAGCCCGCGCGAGAATGCTTTTTTAAGGCGCATATCAATGCGTTCGCGCAGTTTATCTTTGGGTGTGTCAAGTATTATCCAGTTAGTACCCGCGCGCGCGAAGCGCGCGCGGGTACTAACCTCATCCCAAATCGGCACTTTCCCAAGCATTGCAATAATTTCAAGTGTTCGTATCAGCCGCCTTTTATTTTGGGGATCAAGCTCATCGCCACGGCGCTTGTCAGCGACACATACGCGCTTGTACAATTCTTCAGCTGAGTATTGTTCAAGCTCATCACGAAGAGTCTTGTTCGCGGGAACCGAATGTGGAAGCCCATTAAAAAACGCATGGAAATAAAAATGCGTCCCGCCCGCAAAAATTGGCACCTTCCCGCGAGATTGAATTTCCACCACGAGTTTTGAAGCATCGCGCACGAAATCCCCGGCAGTGTAATTTTCTTTTGGGTCGCGGATGTTGATGAGGTGATGCGGAACACCTTCCATCTCTTCGGTGGTTATTTTTTCCGTACCGATATCAAGCATGGTATAGACTTGTCTGGAGTCTACTGAAATAACTTCTCCATCAATCATATGCGCTTCGCTCACCGCTCGTGCACTTTTCCCCGATGCGGTTGTTCCGACAATGCACAGTATCTCTTTTCTTGCGTTCATTACTTGTGATGGTATCATAAAATAATGAATAGACAGGATTATTAATTTTTAACATAAAACTATTATGAACAAAGAACACACACATGAACACTGCGAACACTGCACACATCATAAACACGACATGATGTTGGAAGATTCTTTATTGGAACAATCACCACTGGTATCGATCGGAGCGTCTGTTCCGGATTATGAATTTGAAGCGTATCACGAAAAAGAAGTGCACACGATGAAGTTATCAGACTTTCGTGATAAGTGGCTTGTCTTATTTTTCTATCCGGCAGACTTTACGTTCGTTTGTCCGACAGAGCTTGAAGAAATGGCAAAACTGTATCCGAAGTTTAAGGACATAAATACGGAGATTGTATCATTTTCAACTGATACGGTTTTTGTGCATAAAGCATGGCATGATACATCAGAAGGAATTGGGGCGATTGAATATCCGATGGGTGCGGACCCATCCGGAAAAATATCCTATGCGTTTGGTACGCTTGTTGAGGGTGGCGAACTGTCGTTGACAGAAGATGAAGGATTATCATTGCGTGGTACGTTTATCATTGACCCAAAGGGCATATTGCGCAGTATTGAAATAAATGATAACAGTGTCGGGCGTTCCGGTCGCGAGGCGCTGAGAAAATTGCAAGCAACGCAATATGTGGCATCTCATGACGGGAAAGTGTGCCCCGCATCATGGCAACCCGGAGATGATGACCTTACTCCCGGGCTTGATTTGGTAGGGAAGTTATAAGTAAACATCAGATAGTTGATGTTTACTTGATGTTGCAGGACCCTTTTCGCCACGCGAAGCGTGGCGAAAAGGGTCCTTGCGCTTTCTTGTGCCGATGTGGTATCATTTGAATGTATATGCAAATGAACAGAAAGAACATAAAAAAAGAATTGGAAAATGAAAAAGAAGTGCAACGATGTGCACAGGAGTTCCGTATGGTTGGAGACCCGACGCGACTTAAAATTTGTTATCTTTTGTGCCGGCATGAAGAAATGACTGTCGGAACCATTGCTGATGCGGTTTCTGTTTCCATTTCCGCTGTTTCGCACACTTTACAAAAACTTAAACAAGCCGGTATGGTAGTAGACCGTCGTGATTTTCGGTATGTATATTATCGTATGGAAAAATCACTGCTTTCGGATTTATTACGTAAAAAAATACATACTTATGAAAAAATATGATCTCATTATAATCGGTGGCGGCGCCGCCGCGTTCGCGGCGGCGATTAAAGCCAATGAGCTTGGCGCCACCACTGCCATTATCAATTATGATTTGCCTGCCGGAGGCACCTGCGTCAATGTTGGTTGTGTGCCATCAAAGGTTCTTCTGCATGCAGCCGAAGTCTTGCACGAAACTCAAGCGCATGGCATTCCAGGAATAGAAACAGCAGTTACCGGAATTGATTTTAAGAAAGTGATTGAAGCTGAACTCTCCATAGTGAAAAGTTTCCGTGCGGAAAAATATGAGAAAGTGCTTTCAAAACTTTCGCATGTTACTTACATAGAAGGGAAAGCGCAATTCAGCGCCAAAAATGAAATTACTGTCAATGGAGAAACGCTCTCAGCAGAAAATTTCATTATCGCAACCGGCTCCAAAGCTACAGTACCACCAATAGAAGGAATACGTGAAGTTGGATACCTTACGCACATTGAGGCGCTGAAACTAAAAGAGCTTCCCAAAGAAATGGTGTGTGTCGGTGGAGGACCCGTGGCATTAGAGCTCGCGCAAGTGTACGCACGCTTTGGTACGAAAGTAACCATACTGCAACGCAATGAGCGGATTTTTCCGCATGGAGAAAAGGAACTTATAGATCGTTTGTTGTCGGTGTTGGAGAGTGAAGGGGTTACCATTAAGACCAACGTTTCGGTGAAAAGTGCGCGCGCTGAAAATGGAAATAAAGTTTTGACCTATACGATAGAAGAAAAAACGGAAGAGATTGTTACTGATGTCATTTTACTTGCCGCGGGGAAAACCCCAAACACCGCAGACTTACATCTTGAAATTCCAGGTGTTGCAACCAATGAAAAAGGTGCCGTCATCGTTACTGATGTATTCCAAACCAACGTGCCACACATACGCGCGGTGGGCGATGTGACAAATTTGCCATTGCGACTGGAAACAACCGCCGGGCACGAAGGTACGCTTGTAGCTGAAAATATATTGCAAGAAAAAGGGAACACTATTTCATATCGTACGGTGCCATATGCCATTTTTACCGACCCCGGTTATGCAAGTGTTGGGATTACCGAGGACGAGCAAATGAAAGAGACAAAAACATGCGCGTGTCGCACCGTTCCTTTCACGCAAATACCAAAGGCGGGCATCATTGGAAGAACGGAAGGGCTTATCAAAATGGGTATTGACCCGAAGACACAAGTTATTGTTGGGGTGCATATCTTGGCGCCAAATGCAGCTGACCTCATTGCCGAAGCAATGGTGCTGATAAAAAATAAAAACACCATTGATGATGTGCTTAACATGGAGCCGGTATTTCCGACACTCTCAGAAGCAATTAAATACGTGGCGCTTTCTTTTACGAAAGATTTATCACAGCTAAGTTGTTGTATTTAGAGTTATGAAAAATACCCTCATTGGTTTTGTAAGCATCATTGTGCTTGTCGGAGGGCTTGTGTGGTTTTCCGCAAGCAGGCAACCAAGCACGCCAACAACATCGGCAGTTTCTTCACAACAACACGTGGCGATACATGCGAGCGCTCCGGAAGCTATCTTCACCAATTTGCAAGGCGCCTCAATAAAACTTTCAAGTTTCAAAGGAAAGAAAGTAATGCTATGGCTGGTGGCAACGTGGTGCTCAAGTTGTTCTGAGGGTGCGCGCGTACTTTCTCAAAATGAAAACAAGCTTGGAAATCTTACCATCATCACGCTCAAAACATACGGCAATGCCGGATATCCCGGGCCATCTATAAAAACTTTCGCCGAGCAAAGCGCACCAAAAATGCTTCTTGCAAAAAATTGGCATTGGGGAAATCTCACAAAGCAGTCCGCGCAAGTGTACAACCCGCGAAATTACCCCGACATTTATTTCTTGATTGATAAAAATGGTGTGGTACGTGAAATAAACGACGCGCCGGCGGCGACCATTGGCAATATACTCAAGTTTGCGCGTAACTAACTCTGGTATGAAATATCTCAACGAAGCAAGTCGCACGGTGTTCAAGTTCTCATCGTATCGTGCCTTTGCGGTTCTTACATTTGTGCTGTTCTTTACATTGTATGCGTTTATCCTTCCGGCAACATACACCGGCGGACGGATTGGTATGGTATCACTTCAATTCATCACCCCAACCCTTGCATCTTTTGCATTTTTGTTTGCGTTGCTTTTGGCGTTCATTTTGCCATTTGCCGTATATGCGTTTCGCAAAAAGCGCAAAGGTGGAAATTCTTCAACGGTAGGAAGTCTTTTTGGAAGTATCATTCCACCACTACTGTGTTGCTCTCCACTTTTGCCGACTGTTGCCGCGTTGTTTGCCGGATTTTTTCCATTTATTTTTGGTGTAAGCGGTTTTGTTCAAGGGTTTATCGCTACCTACGAAACACCGATTTTCAGTATTGCCGCGCTCATCTTGCTGTATTCGCTATGGCAAAACGCGCGACAAGTGGTATTTGCACAGAACGGCACCTGCAACTCATAAGATAAAAACAATCAGTATGGACAGCAATTTTTTTTAACATGTACTATGACTACTGTTTTTGTTTACGGAACTTTGATTTTTTCTGAAGTAGTCTTTGCCTTACTGGGAAAAAATTTTAATACACAGGATGCGGTTCTTGAAGGGTTTAGAAGATATAAAATTTTTGATGATAGTGTTCCAAGAAAATATCCCGCAATATGTGAAAGTTCAAATGATAAAGTTGCAGGTAAGGTTCTGTTTGATGTTGATGAAGAGAGTTTGAAGGTTTTGGATTTTTTTGAAGGAAAAGAATACAAAAGGAAGAAGTTTCCCGTATTGTTAGATGGTCGAGAAATTTCCGTTTTCACTTATGTTTGGGATTTAAAGTACAGGGAAAATTTAAAGTTAATATGGAGCCCTCAAGAATTCAAAGAGAAATATCTGAATGAGTATATTTCTGAAATAACCTCTGAAGTTTTAGACTAGCTTAAAAAGTTTAATTTCTCGGACATTGAAATTACCAACACAAAATATCCATCGTTCTAAGTTAAACTTAGCTCATTTGTTGCGCGGGGCAAATTTTTTGAAAAAGTTGTGGCTGTAGTAGGGTAAAAAAAGAGTCCACGCATGTGGACTCAAGATTTTTCTGGTTTTTCTGTTGGGTTGTTTTTCCCTCCTTCCAAAACACAAAGGCAGGGGCGGCGGCGGTTTGCGCTCGCGAGTGAGCAGTGTCTGCTCACGACGAGCGTCAGCGATCCGCGCCGCCCGACGATCTTCCAGCGCCTCACCAGATACTCCCTATATAATCGAGAGGCAATCAGGTACACATGTACCAGATTGCTTTCTGTCCCCGCAATTGTGGCACTGAGAAGTGCGTCTCTAATAAACGGATTTTTCGGGATTTT
>DRJB01000065.1 GCA_011052355.1 Candidatus Kaiserbacteria bacterium | reverse complement strand
TTGTTCTTCCGGCACACACTCACCCTCATCAATAGAAACTACCTTTGAGGAAACGGCAATGATATCTCCATTTTGCGGAGCAAATGAAGAATTGCGCAAAGCGTCCGTAAGAGAATCATGTGGCGGAACAAGAACGCGGGTTCGGACCGAACGTATCTGCATGTGTGTTACTTTATATCAACACCCATTGAGCGGGCGGTGCCTTCTATGATTCGGTCGGCGGCTTCAGGAGTTGCTGCGTTAAGGTCGGACATTTTTTGATCTACGATTTCTCGCACCTGCGCCTTGGTAAGCACGCCGACCTTTTGAGCCTGCGGTTTTCCTGAACCCTTTTTTATATCAAGTTTTTTCAAAATAAGACGTGATGCGGGCGGGTTTTTAAGTATAAAATCAAACGTGCGGTCATCATATACCGAAAGCTCAACCGGGATGATGTCACCCATTTGCTCGCGAGTCGCCTCATTAAACTTATTTACAAAATCACCAATATTAATACCGGCAGGTCCAAGAGCAGTACCAACAGGTGGAGCGGGTGTTGCCTTCCCCGCCGGAATTTGAAGTTTTATCTTTTTTACAACTCTTGCCATAGGTAAGGATACTGTACGCTAGACTTTGCGAATCTGCAAGAAATCAAGCTCAACGGGTGTCTCCCTGCCGAACATTGCAACCATCACCTTCGCCTTTCCTCTCGCCTCGTCAACAGAACCAACTCTGCCATCAAGGTCTTTGAACGGACCATCTATGATGGTGACCAAGTCGTCTCGCACGAGGTCAATTTTATGCTTTGGAGTATCTTCGTTCATGCGCTTCATAAGACCCCTCGCCTCTTCTTCATCCATGGGAACAGGCGTACTGCCAGCGCCCACAAAACCGGTTACTCTTGGAGTATTGCGAACCACAAACCAAGACTCTTCATCAACAATCATACGCACAATAATATATCCGGGATATATTTTTTCCTCCTCCACTACGCGCTTGCCACCCTTGATGCGTATCTTTTTTTCAGTTGGTACCACCACTTCAAATATTTTCTTTTGCATACCGAATGATTCTATGCGCTGTTTGAGGTTCCGTTCAACAGCTTTCTCATAGCCGGCATAAGTATGCACGGTATACCACCGAGGCTCGGATGTTTCCGCCTCTCCGGAGTAGTGTGCTATTGATTTTTCTTTTTCTTCCATAATATATAATTTACAAATTACGCACCGATAAGGTGGGCAATACCACTGGTGTAAATATAATCAAATACACTGATTATAAGAGCGGTTACTATTGAAATAGCAATGACCAAAAGAGTATGCGCAATTGCCTGGTGACGCGGTGGCCAGGTAACGTGCTTGAGCTCTTCTCGTACGTGTCGCAAATAAGTGATGAGTGTATGCATAATTTTTGGTAAATAAAAAAGCCCCATGGGCTTCTTTACATATGATTAGACTAATACGTTAGACGCCCACTGTCAAGCGTTGCAAGAGCCCACAGGCGTGAGCTACAGCTCGCGCCTGTGGGCTCTTTCTTCTTCACCTTACTAATAAATCGCGTAGATAAGCGTTACATTAGATGTATACGTACTATTCCCTGTTGGATATGACGGTATTTTGGATGCTGAAGATATGGATACTGACTCAGCTCTCGCATAGATTGGTCTTGGTTGATTTGAGAACTGAGAGAATCGTACTAACCGCCCAAGGTGCACACCGAGCTCTTGAGAAAGCTTCACCGCATCCTTTTTTGCCTGCGCGATGGCGCGCGTACGCGCCAAGTTTTTGTAAATAGTCGGATTGGCAACGTACGCAGAACCGGCATATAGATTAGTCACCCCCGTTTGTCCCAAACCCTGCAACAACACACCTATCTTTTTGATATCTGTTACTTTCACTGAAACTCGTTGCGACACCTTGTATCCATTTTGCTTCCGCGAGTTACACGCTATACCCTTCGCGCATATTATGTTTTCATAGTTTGGTAAAATTGTATAGGAAGTGGTTTTAATATCGGTGCCTGTGATATTCTCCTTCTTAAGAAAAGCAAGCGCCACATTTCCGTTTTTTGTGGTCTTTGTTTGTGCAATTGCCACGGTGGGGGCGGTTGCCGATACCCCATAAGAAAGAGTGACTGTGTTGGGCGTAGACGTTGCTGTTCCTTTTCCCGAAACCGTGATGGTGTTGGCGGGGGCATTTGTGGGCATAAACATTCCTTGAAGTGTGCCTATTGTTTGTACAACAATAAATATCGCAAGAACGATGAGCGTTATACTGGTGAGTATTATAATCGCCCTATTTTTGAAAAATTCATTTTTATTATCCATAAGCTATAGATTATTTATAATGATGAGAGAGCCACTACCGAAACATACTCTTAATCATAACATGTGCGCACAATACTTAGTGTGATGGCAAGTGGGCACCAGTGGACACAGATGGTGCAGTTGTAATTGATGTGGTTGCGGTGGTGGTGGCATTTGGCATATTCTGTGGGCACACAGCGAAAGTACAGTCCGGCTCTGTGCGTTTTTCCACCGTACCATCTGCACACGTGCGCGTATCTTGCGAACAAAGTATTTGACCATTCCCCGCAATGTTGGTCGGGCGCTCCATAACAGTGCGATACATTATACCGACAACACCGATGATTATAAGCAATCCAACGAGTGCAAGAAGTTCTTTGAAGTTAAACATGTTATTTTAGTATAGCGTAACACACGAAATTATATTTCTAAATTTCCGGTATATGCGAGTGGATTTTTATTGCAACGCTCTTTTGTGTATGGGTGGCGGTGCTTCCTCTTTTGCACCAATAGCCGTCAGAATGTCATCAAGAGCTTTCGGGTCGCTGACATTGATTTGTTGTGAGTGATTTTTGTGTGTCTGAACATACTCTCGGAACCGCGCCGCATAGGTTGCGCTGTCGTTTGGGTCACCAATCCACTCTCGTGCAGCATACGCGCGCGTATCGGGGTCACTAAGTGGCATCTCCGGATGTAGCGAGAGGAAGAAATGTTCTATGAGTCGCTGTTGTACACGCACATCGGCAATATCAACATACTCCGGAAGATGTTCCGTGCGCGCCTCCTTGGCATGTGTGTTCTCACCGGGTTCATGAGATGATGGTCGCGATTCTAACATAACCATAATGATACCATGCACAAACAAGGTTGGGAGTATTTTTGGGGCGGCTACAGGGAATTGAACCCTGATCGAGGGCTCCACAAGCCCCAGTGTTAACCGTTACACCATAGCCGCCATGTGTTTGTATCATAGCGATAAGAACAAAGTAAGTTATACCATGCCGAGGGGTTTGATAAAAGAATCAGTGTAGAAATTAGCGGTACGAAGGCGCCGATTCTGAAATCCCCGCCGTGTGGTTGACAAATCGTGCCAATGCAAAAAGGAGTGAGGAAAGACGGTTTGCGTACGCAAGTGTCCCCGCGGAAATTTTTTCATGACCTTCTTCATGAACGGTAACGAGCTGTCGCTCTGCTCTGCGCGTTATGGTGCGAGCGACGTCAAGCATTGCGGAAAGTTCCGTGCCACCCACAATGGTAAAGCCAGTAATTGGGCGCAAAACTTTTTCAATTGCGTTGATGGTATTTTCAAGAGAGGTGATGTGTCGCTTATGTATTTTTTTTGGAGCGCCGGCTACCTCCGCCTGCATGATAAAAAGTGCTTCCTGCATCTCGTTTAAAATTGTGGAGAGTGGTTGCACAGACGGTCTTTTCATACCGGTCGGAACTGACAACACCGGCTGCAGAGAATCACGCGTTTTGCACCACCCGATGAAAGAATTAAGTTCATCCAACACTCCGAGCGCCTCGGATACTTGTGAAGATTTTGAAATACGCTGATCGCAATTAAAGATTTTAGTCGTGCCCGTGTCCCCTTTGCGTGTGTAAAGCATATTTTATATATTACCACTAATACGTCAATGTTGTGTACGAGTCCACTGCATAGATAGCACCACTTTAAAAAAACATTTGCAATGTTTATGCTTTGTATAACCAAACTTTATCATATTTTGAAATTTTTTTAATTTTATTTTTTATTAAACTTTTTATATTTTTCATATAGTTCTTTTGCTTTTTCTTTTGGGATTGCTTTTACATACGAAGTATCATTCCCGTATGATTCAGGAACATCAAAAATTTTATGTCTCAACAACGGTCCCCACGCCCACTTTGAAACCACTGTATCTTCATCTTCTAACACTCCAACATGCGTAATCATATTTGGATGTTTTTCCAAATCTTTATAGAAAATATAATCACCTTTTTGTGGATTATTTGTATACTCAAAAATTCTCTCATTCAATAATTTCTGAAAAAACGTATCGTAAATAAATCCGCTACAGTTTTTTATTAAATCCTTATCATTATTTAAACCAAGTGCATAAATAAAACAATTATAATTGTCATTATACTTTTGAGGATTTTCCAAAACCTCAATCTTGGTAGGAAGTTTATTTTTTGTATTTAAAAATAATTCCGGTTTCCACCAGTTATCTCCGCCATTTGTGTGGATGATTTCATCTAAATTTTTTCGTAAATTTGTCATGCATTCATCTTGATGAACATATCTCATCGTTTTCAAGATATAATTCCTATTCTGTGCCCAGGAGAGGACTCGAACCTCCAAGCCTTGCGGCATATGCACCTCAAGCATACGCGTATACCAATTCCGCCACCTGAGCAGGTATGCTTACTATAACTGGAAATGTGATAAATAACAAATTAATGTACGCGTCCACCACATATGGCAGTCCTCGGTTGTTAATGAGGAATAGTATATACCATAGTGGTGATACTTGGTCCAAGAGAAGCGCGGGGGCGTGTGGTGTGGTACCACCGCAACAAATCCACCAGCTTCTCATTGAATGCGTTAAGGTCATCTCGAAGTAGTGGGCGGTGTAGTATGATGACCCCTTTGATGCACTTTATAACAGGTGCGCGATGATTCCTGTTTTCATTACCAAACAATCTCAAATAACTTCCTCCCTATAATATCGTGAGCGGCAAAAACACCTACTCCATATTTTGCGGGTTTTAAAACAAATGAAAACTCTGTTGTTTGGTTTTGCATAGGAATATTATTC
>DRJB01000064.1 GCA_011052355.1 Candidatus Kaiserbacteria bacterium | reverse complement strand
TTCATATAATTACCATTTGTTGATTTTATTCGTCACTTTCTTTTTTATCGTCAGGTATGATTTTACGGCGCCTTTTTCTAAGTTTGGTGAGACGAGCCTGAGGATTTCTTTTCCGAGAATACGATATTGACCGCCGACTTTGTTTGCGCGAAGTAATCCTTTTTTGAGCATACGTTTAATGGTGCTACTGCTTATCTTTAGCAATTCCTGTGTTTCGCCTGTGGTGTATATTGCGTTTTCTTTGATCTCTTCACTCATGTTTGCAATTATACAGAAGTGTCAAGCGGTGTCAAGTGGTGCCATGGTGAGGACGCCCAAGACCGGCGCGCCTTCGGCGCGCCGGTCTTGGGGCTGAGCGCTCCTATTTTATTCCTCGGGCGGAGCATGGTATAGTATTTTATTATGAAAGCACTGGAGCATCCCGCAAAATCACTTGCACGTTGGACAGTCATCGGAGCGCTTTTTCTTTTGCCATTCACTGTATTGTTGGTATCAAACAGTTTATTTTTTCCATTTATCACCGGCAAGGGGTTTTTCTTTCGTATAGTAGTTGAGATAGCGTTTGGCGCATGGCTCATATTGGCGGCGATAGATAAAAAATATCGCCCCAAATGGACATGGATTTCCGTTTTGCTTGTGGCATTCGTTGTGTGGATGCTCATCGCGGATTTGTTCGCTGTCAATCCGCAAAAAGCATTTTGGAGCAATTTTGAACGCATGGAGGGTTGGATTACGCTCATTCATCTGCTTGCATTCTTCATTGTATCAAGCACGGTGCTCACCATAGAAAAGAAATGGCGCGCGTGGTGGTATACATCTCTCATTGCGGCAATGTTTGTTGGTATATATGGCATTATGCAACTTACCGGTCATGCGCAAATAACGCAGGGCGGTGTGCGCCTTGATGCGTCGCTTGGGAATGCTGCGTACCTTGCCGTGTATATGCTCTTTAACGCGTTTATTGCCGGGTGGCTTGCGTTTACCACTAAACACAAGTGGCTTCGGTATGTTCTTTTTGCATCGGCAATATTTTTCGCGTTTATTTTATTTTCTACCGCAACGCGAGGAACTATTTTAGGACTTGCCGGTGGTATTTTCCTTGCTTCTGTTTTGGCGGCGTTCACGATGGGGAAGCGAGTGCGGGGCATTGCCACCGGTGCAGTCATATTGGTGTTGCTTATCGCCGGTGGGTTTTGGGCGATGAAAGATACCGGAGTAATTCGTCACGATCCGGTGCTATCGCGCATTGCGTCTATTTCTCTTTCACAGGGCGATGTGCGATTTTCCATTTGGCACATTGCGTTTGAGGGTGCGGTCGCACGCCCGATTGTCGGATGGGGTCAAGAAGGTTTTAATTATATTTTTAATACTTATTATAATCCATCGTTATATAAGCAGGAACAATGGTTTGATAGGGCGCACAATGAATTTCTTGATTGGCTCACACAAGGTGGGGTGCCCGCATTCCTTTTATATTTGCTTTTGTTCGGTTCGGTAGTGGTAACGCTATGGCGTGCACCGTTTTCGCGGGCCGAACAAATCGCAATCACCGCGTTGCTTGCGGGATATGCTTTCCATGATCTTTTTGTTTTTGATAATATAATTTCTTATATACTATTCTTCGCGGTTGCCGCGATGGTTGACGGTTACGCGGGCAGGCGCATCGCATTTCTTGAAAAGATACCGGAACTCCCTGAAAGATTTCTCACGATGATTGCGTGGCCTGTTGCAGTGGTGTCTGTTGCGATAATTATTGTTATTGTTGATGTGCCCGGAATTACTACCGCGCGCAATCTAATTGTCGCACTGAACGAAACCGGTTATCCGCAAAGTATATCTGCGTGGAAAAATGTTTCCGCACATCCGGCATTTGCCGCGCAAGAAGTGCGAGAACAACTTATGATCTCCGCAGTTTCTTCATTAAGAAGCTCGCACATGACCATACCACAGAAAAAAACACTTGCGGTGCTTGCACTTACCCAAATGCGCAAAGAAGTGGCGGAAGTTCCTTTTGATGCGCGCATTCGTCTTGAGCTTGCCGGTGGGTATGCGGCATTTGGTGATGTGAAAGATGCACTGGCACAAATTAAAGTCGCGCGCACTCTTTCACCAAAAAAGGAAACGATAATTATTGAGGAAGGTTATTTCTATTTGCAAGGTGGAAACATAAAAGATGCGGGGAAGGCGTTTGAGGATGCGTATAATCTCGCACCGCAATTTTCACAGCTTGCCATTTATGGCGCCGCGGGGAAAGTGCTTGATGGAAATATGCCTGGCGCGCAAGCTATTTTGAAAAAAGCGTTTAAGACAACGGTGGTGGATAATCCCATCCTTCTTGATATGTACGCGCGCACAAAACAATACGCGCCGATTGTTGCAATACTTAAAAAACGTCTTGCCGGAAAGCATCCGTCAGCGCAAGATGCGTTTCGTTTGGCAAATGTGTATGCAAATATGGGCAAGACTTCCGAAGCAATCGCCCTTATTCACAAGACGATGAATACATCAGCTATGAAATCTGTTACCGCAGAAGGAAACGCTCTTATAAAAAAGATTCGCTCGGGGAAGTTGCCGAAGATATAGTCTATGGATTACGTTGAGGAAAATGTTCCTCTTGCCCCCTATACAACACTTGGTGTGGGCGGACAAGCGCGTTTCTTCGCAGAAGTGCAATCGCGTGCATATTTATGTGTAGCTCTTCGTAGTGCTACAGCAAAAGGCGTAAGAGTATGTGTGCTGGGTGGTGGTTCAAATACGCTGGTTCCCGACGAGGGTGTGGACGGGTTGGTATTGCGTATAAAGATACCCGGTATGTCATTTCACGATGATGGCACCGGCACCGGCGCGCTGGTGCGCGCCGGTGCCGGTATTTCGTGGAATACTCTTGTGCGCTATGCCACTTCGCGCGGTCTGTGGGGAATAGAAAATCTCTCCGGCATCCCAGGAACGGTTGGTGCCGCACCGGTGCAAAATATCGGCGCGTATGGTACAGAGCTTGCAGATACTTTTGTGAGCGCCGATGTAATAACGTTTCCCAAAATGGAGCATCTGCGGATAAATGCCACACAAGCACAATTCGGTTATCGCGAAAGCATATTTAAAAAAGATTCTTCAATGATAATTACAAGTGTCACCTTGCGACTTTCGCGAGAGCGAATTGTACGTAAGACATATTCTGACTTGGAAAATGCGCGCGAGAGAGGTGTGATGCTTGATACGTCACTTGACATCGCGCGCGCCTTGCAAGATATCCGCTCTAAAAAATTCACCATACGCGCGAATGAAGGAACAGCCGGCTCATTTTTTAAAAACCCCATCATTTCAAAAGAGAGGTACGATGTATTGCAAAAACGTTTTCCGAACATGCCGGGATTTCCAATCGGTACAAACATAAAAATCTCACTCGCATGGATTTTAGATACTGTTTTGCATATGCGTGGGTTTAGAAAAGGAAATATTTACTTGAGTGACCATAACCCACTTGTACTTGTGGTGCGCCAACCTTCAACAGAAAAAGAAGTTGGTGAGTTTGCGGATGATATCGCCCTGCGCACAAAGACGGCAACCGGCATTACCATTGAAAGAGAAGTGCGTTCATGTAAACTCACCACCATGTGAGATTAAAATATTCGTACATCAGATGTTAAAATATTTGAGCGACTGGTTTATGTAAACTTATTTTGTGTAAAAAATAATTTATGGTGTGTATGTTATCGTGCGAAATTTATAAAATAAATTTCGCACGATAAAATGTTATCCACATTTTTATTTTTTATTCTCACAAAAATATTTTTTACGCGCAATAATATAGAAAGAACATCCGTGTGAATATTTTTTTACGCGAATGGGTCGAATGATTATTTATTTTCTTTCTGTATATACATATGGCAACAAAAAAGAAGTCAACACGCAAAGTTGCAACTAAGCGCAAGACAACAACTAAGCGCAAGCCGGCAGCCAAGAAAACGACAAAGCGCAAGGTTACGACAAAAAAGCGAAAGCCGGTAGCAAAGAAAACGACCAAGCGTCGCACGACAAAGCGTAAATAAGTGCAGATGTGCTCGGTTTTATTACGCGTACATACAAAGACCTCCACAAATGGAGGTTTTTGCGTTATAGTGGAGTGAATGAGTATTCTAGACCGTATTTTTACAAAGAACCAAACAGGAGCTTTTTTGCGAGCAACAAAGCCGGTTATAGATATGGCTTCCGCGTTTGAGCCGGATTTTAAGCTACTTTCTCGTGAAGAGCTCATTGCACGACTAAAAGATATACGCGAACGCACCGAAGGAATACCAACAAAAAAAGCAGACATTGCCGAGGTGTTTGCTCTTGTGCGCGAAGCGGCACGTCGCACATTGGGGGAACCGCATTATGATGTACAACTTATCGGAGGGCTGGTTTTGACCGAAGGTCGCATCGCCGAAATGCGTACCGGAGAAGGAAAAACTCTCGCGGCGGTTTTGGCAGCGGTGGTGCACGCCCTTGCCGGCAAGGGCGTGCACATTATAACGGTAAATGATTATCTCGCGCGACGTGACAGTGCATGGATGGGGCAAGTATATGAATACTTGGGTCTTTCTGTCGGGGTGGTTACTTCTTCCGGTTCATATGTGTATGATCCCGCGCACGTTACATTGGAAGAAGACAAGGAACGCGATGAAACCGGTTCATTTCGTGTGCTGTACGATTTTCTTCGTCCGTCATCAAAAAAAGAATCGTATGCTGCAGACATTACGTTCGCCACAAACAATGAATTGGGCTTTGATTATCTGCGCGACAACACCGCATACGAAAGTTCACAAGTCGCACAACGCGGACACTACTATGCCATCGTGGACGAAATAGATTCAATCCTTATTGATGAAGCACGCACCCCGCTTATTATTTCCGGTCCCGCAGAAGATGCACAAGAATTGTATAAACGCTTTGCGAGCATTGTCAGTTCATTTGTTCCGGAAAAAGATTATACGGTTGATGAAAAACTGAAAGCAATTCAAATAACCGATGAGGGAATGGCAAAGGCAGAGAAAGCGCTCGGCATAGAAAATTTATATACCGAAGGAGGAGCTAAGTATGCGCATCATCTTGAAACCGCAATCAGAGCGAAGGCGCTTTTTTCTAAAAATAAAGAATATGTGGTAAAAGATGATGAAGTGGTCATTGTGGATGAGTTTACGGGACGTTTGCAACCCGGGCGCAGGTGGTCTGAAGGGTTGCATCAGGCAATGGAAGCGAAAGAGGGCACGCGCATACAACAAGAAACTCGCACCTATGCCAGCGTCACATTTCAAAATTATTTTCGCATGTATGAGAAACTTTCCGGCATGACCGGTACGGCAATTTCTTCAGATGAGGAATTTTATACCGTATACAAGCTTGAAGTAGTCGCAATTCCAACAAACTTGCCCATAAAACGCAAAGATTTTAATGA
>DRJB01000063.1 GCA_011052355.1 Candidatus Kaiserbacteria bacterium | reverse complement strand
TTCTGCGCTGCATTGGCGTCTTGATGTTCATCTGCGAGCACGTAGAAAACAGACTCCTGAACCTCGCGACGAAACGCATCATCATCTGATAGTGCCTTCACCGCCTCAAGCATAAGGTCGTCAAAATCATATCTACTGTGTTTTGAAAGCGCTTCTTCATACGCTGTGTATACCACAAGTAAATCTCGCGTCTTTGCTATTTGCTTTTTTTGCTTTTCATACTTCCCTTTCAATTTTCCAACATACTTGCCGGACGTGTGTATCGCGTCCGGAATTGCCACAAAGTCTTCTTCGGTTTGTATGATTCGTTTTGCAAGAATATCTACGGTAATTCCCTCTCGCTTTAGTGTTGAAATTGCCCTCTCAATTGCACTATAATAATGCAATGGATTGCCAAATGGCCTCAAATACTCAACTGTGGCATGTGATATTATTCCACTTATCATCTCTGCACGTTCAACATCGGTGATAATCTGTGAACCAATGATACGCGCAAAATTATCCGGATGTTGCTCAACTAACATTTGCGCGAACCCATGAAAGGTATAAATACGCACACGTGCGGAAGCACTGCCTATTAATTTTGCGAGGCGGTCGCGCATTTGCGCGACCGCACTTTCTGTAAACGTCAGAGCAAGTATCGCTTCGGCTGGGGTATCGGTCAAGCGCAAGATATTTGCAATACGCAATGTGAGAATTTGTGTCTTTCCGGTTCCGGGACCCGCGATAACAAACACGGGACCCTCTATCGCATCAACCGCCTGCTTCTGCGCAGAATTAAGTTTCTTGTATGCTTCGTCAAACAAAAGTGTGTCAGCCATTGTGTATCAGTGTACACGAACATGCTCATATATAAAACTTGGACCCAAAAAATAATTACAACATCGCAGGCAATATATTATGACACATTCTCAAAAAACAAAGGTGTCTAACCCTTTTTAAAAACAACTCCTCAAAAAATTGTGCGGGGAGCATTCTCTCTTCATATGAAATGTGTATATAATGAACCATACAAGAACTTCGTTACTTGTTTATACTATAGACTTTTCTGTGATATTATCTTAACAAAACGAGGTTTTTGTTTTTAATGAGATTGTTCCTGGGTTCAAGGTTTATTCTAAGCAGACACCTTTTATTGATAATATGGAAGTTTTGTAACTTAACAGAGAGACAAATAATCAATCATAATTTATAGTGTCGCGCTACGGGAAGTTTCAATATTTTTGTATTTTGATGGATCCTTTTTAAAGATTTTTGGCGCAAAAGGAAAAGCCCAGAGCGATTATTAGTCAAACTCTGGACCCAATATCATCTTATATGTGTTAAGACCTTTTGTTGGCAGTCAATTACCCATGCCTCGCCTTTTCCAATCAGGTAAGATGACAAACTAATACCAAGCTCACTCATTGCGAAATATTGTGGGAATGTTTCCACATACTCATAATGAGTGACTAAAATGAGAGTGTCCGATTTGTTGTTTAGACGGACAAGCTCAAGTGTCCCCGCAAAATCTTTCGGGTGAGAATTTTCAGACCACAAGATTTCATATTTTTCGCAACTAACTCCAAAAAATGAACAAAGAATTCCCGCACTCTCGTAAGCCCTGCCCACTGGCGAGGTAAGTATTACAACAGACTCTCCACTCACATATGGTCTCAATTTATGAGCAAGACACTTTATTTTTTTACGACCATCGTCACTCAGACCGTTTTCATAATAATCCCCATGGCGTACTACAATTAAATGCTTCATCTTAGCCTCCTTTTGGCTATAGTACTATTCACCATACTGGATGGTACCCAATACCACCATATTACAAAATAAAAGAAAAATCAAATTCACGACCAAAAACTTTAAAACTACCAAACACTATTGTGGCGGTGGCACATTATAACACACTTCAAGAAGAAGAGTCAATTTAAGTTTGCTTATTAGTGTTTACTTAATTTTGTGCGACAACAAAGCCGTCAATGACAGCTCGTTCATTGTAACACCCCACTATTTGAACCAGATCCTCGTGTTTTTTTACAGTGGACAATTCATCTGTATTTTTTGCAACCGCCACCACCGTGAACGGATCTTCTTTCGTAAACAATGTGCCGAACCCATGTCCGCCAAGTGCGATATCAATTGACACCTTCACTTGGTCCAGCATTTTTGGGAATGACACACATGAAGAAATTTCAAATCCTCTCGGGAAAGATTTTCCTATTCCAGAGACATCTTCCAGCATCACATACGCGCACTGCGCATTGTGAAAATTGATGTCTACCGGAAGGATTTTTTGCACCTCATCCCCACCAAGAAGCTTTGTGAGCTTTTCCGCCCACTCAAGTGCCTCTTTGTTGGCATCCTCAAGTGAAATGCCTTTGCTGTTGGCATATAGCCCAACAGCACCGCAATTTTCATGCATGAAAACTTTTTTTATTTTTTTTGCTTTAAGAGAATCCACCAAAACAGATAGTGCTTCAGGGTCGTCCTTTATCAGGATGCCGGAACCAGCGATGGATATGGCTCCTTCGTGAGGTATCCTTTCATCTATGCAACACACATGGTCCGGCTCACTGAGAAAACCGGAAACCTCCGATGTATGTTGTTTTGCAAAGTTTTGAAACCCACCAACCGAGCGAACCGCTCGCACTATCTCTGTCGTTCTGTCCCATTCTTCTTCAACATCATTTTCTTTTTCATTTGCATTCATGCCACCATTCTCCATGTTGTACATATTTTTTATTCCAATAAAACTATACCGCGAAATTAATAATTTTTCAAATGACGCGCTTTATCATGCATACGAATTTTTTCAAGCGCTTTCGCCTCAACTTGTCGTATGCGCTCGCGAGTAACACCAAATTCTTTTCCAACTTCCTCAAGGGTGTGATAGGTTCGGTCTACCAGCCCATGACGCAACTCAAGAATTCTGCGTTCTTTGGGAGATAAATCACTCAATATTTCCCGTATCTGCAAAGCAAGAATACGTTCGGAAGATTCTTGTATGGGCGATGGCAAATTTTCATCCGCGATGAAATCGCCAAGTGTGGAGCGCTCATCACTTCCGTCACCGACAGGATTTTCAAGAGAGAGAGTATCTTTATTTATTTTCTCTATTTGATATATTTTCTCCGGCTCAACACCCATCTCAACCGCAATTTCTTCCGGTTGCGGGTCACGCCCGAGCGCCTGCGACAAACGTCGTGATATTTGTTTATACTTGGCGATGGTTTCTACCATGTGCACCGGAATACGAATGGTACGCGATTGGTCGGCAAGAGCTCTTGTGATTGCCTGACGAATCCACCATGTGGCATACGTTGAAAACTTATACCCTTTTTGCCAGTCAAATTTATCAACCGCCTTGAAAAGTCCGAGATTTCCTTCTTGGATAAGATCTAGGAGGGTTAAATCCGGCGAGCGCCCGACATATTTTTTAGCGATGGATACAACCAAGCGCAAGTTACTGCGCGCCAGAATGTTTCGCGCTTCATCGTCATCTGCGTCAATGCGTTTTGCCAATTCTCTTTCTTCGGAAGCCGTAAGTAATGGATATTGACCGATATCGCGCAAATAAATTTGTATGGAATCGTATGAGCTTGATTCGCGATATTTTATATTTCGTGTTGCCAGATAGGCATCAGCGCTGTCTTCAAGCATGCCACCCTCAAGCACATCAACACCGGCACTGGAAAGTCGTTCGTATAACTCTTCAAGAAACGACACATTATTTTCAATATGTGGAAATTCTTGCAGAATTTCATTGTAGGTTATGTACCCGCGCGTCCTTCCTTTGCGAAGCAGTATGTCTGCGTGTTCCAATCGCTGTGTGTGCGAAGACATTGTGGATTTTGAGCGGGGACGTACCCCCTCGCGCGCCTTGGCGCGCGAGGGGGTACGGGTCTTTGAACGCGTAGGCACTTTCTTTAGCCCTCTTTTTTTTGTCTTTGCAGATTTCACAACCGTAGCACTTCTACGTACCGATGATTTTCTCGCAGTGGTTTTTTTGTGGATTGCTTTTTTCTTTTTTGTTAAAGTAGTCGCTTTTTTCACTCTGCGTGCAGGCACACCGACCGTCTTCCTTTTATTGACGGAAACACGGGTCTTTTTTTTCTTAGTATTGGAAATTGTCATAATTAAAATGAATGATGAATACTACATATTGATTTCACTGTGCATTGACTTATAATAGCACCTTATCTATCGCTTATTATGCACATTTACGTGCATGTGGCGATACGCTTTAATAATTGTGAACAAATTACTTCTGCTTTTTTTTGTGCATCCAGATCCCCTTGCGCTTGCGCGATACGCAATTGTGCAAGCGCATCTTCATACTGTTCTTCAAGCACACTACGCTCAAACGAACGAATAAGATCATCACAAGCGTCAGGGGACGGTTGTTCACCAAGCGCAATACCCACCTCAAACAATGCGTGATGCGATACCGTATCACCAAGTGGCTCGTTCATTATGCGCAGGTATTCATCTTTTATGCGCTTGGAAAGAGCGGAATCGGGATAATTCAATACAGTGGCACAAAGCGCTTCCGCACGAGCCAAAACCGGAGAAAGTGGCGCACCCTCAAAAACTTTTTCTTCCATTTGACTTGTGCGTACTCCATCCATACCTTTTGCAACCGTAGCACGATTGGAAAGCGATTTACGAACAGCGTCCAATGAAATTCCAAGCCCATTGGCGACCACGCCGATAAAATGATCTCTCTCAAGCGGACTTTCAATCGCAGACAACAACGGTATGACAATTGTCTCAGTGGCAAGTATTTGCTTATGTCTGTTTTGTTCATTGCGCAAAATAGTTGAAAGGAAAAACTCAACGATACTTTGCGCTTCAGAGAGATGTTTTGGAAAATCATGAGTATCTTGAGAGAGAATATCCGCGGGATCTTTCCCCTCGGGAAGTGCGACCGCTTTCACATGCATACCGGAAGAGAGTGCAAGCTTTGCCGCGCGCGCTGTTGCCGCCAAGCCCGCACGATCTGAATCTAACATAAACACCACATTGTCCGCGTACCGCTTCATGAGCGTTATGTGTGCGGAAGACAGCGCGGTACCTGAAATTGCAATCGCATTGGTAAAACCCGCTTGATGACAATGCACCACATCCATTTGCCCCTCAACAAGCAGTACGTATCCGCGTGTACGTATTGAATCTTTTGCCTTATCAATGCCAAACAACACTTCAGATTTTTTGAATAGTTCCGTTTCCGGAGAGTTCAGATATTTTGCCGGCTCACTCTCGGAAAGTGCGCGCCCGATAAATCCAACCGTCCTTCCGGCAGAATCCCTGATTGGAAAAACCAACCGATTGCGAAACCTATCATAGAATGTACCCGGCTTTCCGTCCGCCTCTTTTACAAGTCCGCTTTGTAACAATTCCTTTTGCGAAAATCCGGCTGTTGTAAGCTCCTCAAGAAGCGCTCTCCATTGGTCCGGAGCATATCCGATACCCCACGCACTGATAGTCTCTTCCGAAAGCCCACGCGATAGAGCATATTTCCACGCGGGTGTTTCTTTTGTGAATGTTCGCACAAAGAATTGTCCGGCACGCGCATGCGCATCACGCAAACGCTCCGTAAATGAATGGTCAATTCCTCCATCATATGCTTGAATACTCACCCCCGCCTTGTCGGCAAGTATTTTAAGCGCACCTCTGAAATCAACCCCCTCCATTTTCTCAATGAACGTAAACATATCACCACCTTGTCCGGATGAAAAACAATAGTAGGTGCCTCTGTCCGGAGACACAAAAAAAGACGGAGTCTTTTCTTTGTTAAACGGTGAATGTCCTTTCCAATACTTTCCGGAACGCATCATCTTGACATATGGTTGCACCACGTCAAGAACGGAAAGTTTTTCTTTTATTTCTTGAACCGTGTCTCGGTTCGGCATAGGTATGTTAATTATGCCGCGGACACTTCATCAAGTGCGGCCTGCGCTGCGGCGACATCTCGTTCTCTTTGTGCTTCCTTTTCTTCTTGCAATTCCAATTGTTGCGCCTGCATCTTTGCTATGGCAATTTGTTTTTTACTTCCGGCAAACCCTGTGCCTGCCGGAATGATACGACCAAGAATCACATTTTCCTTGAGACCGCGCAATGTGTCTATATTCCCTTTAAGTGCCGCCGTGATGAGCACTTTTGTTGTTTGCTCAAAAGATGCCGCGGACAAGAAACTCTGTCGCGATAGTGCGGACTCTTTAATTCCAAGAATAATTGCTTTTGCTTTTGGAGGAAGGGTACCTTTTTCATTCTCTTGAACAACAGAAATTGCAAATCTCCACTCGTCAATAACATCTCCCATTGAAAATTCTGAGTCCCCGCTCTCTACAATACGCACGCGCGAAAACATTTGGCGCATCACCACTTCAATATGCTTTCGCGAAACTTTTGCTCCCTGCAATTCATATATTTTACTAACTTCAACAATCATATATTCCTGTGTCACCTCTTTTCCCGCGTACGTGAAAAGCTCGTCCAGACTCGCGGAGCCATCAGTTAACAGTTGTCCCTTCTTTACAGATGCACCGACTTCTATAATTGGTTGACGAGGATATATAATCGGATATGCCATAGGCGACCCATCCTTCTTTCCTTGTCCGGCAGGTGGCGTAACCAAAATAATTCTCACACCGTCATTGTTTTCAATTGAAGTGACAACACCATCGGTCTTTGATACAATCGCAGGATTTTTTGGTGTGCGTTTTTCAAATATCTCTTCAACACGCGGAAGTCCTTGAGTAATATCACCGCCGACACTCGCGGCGCCACCGGCATGGAACGTGCGCATGGTAAGCTGCGTGCCCGGCTCTCCGATTGCTTGGGCGGCAATCGTCCCGACCGCGGTTCCTTGTTCAACCAGTTCAAGCGAGGCAAGATCCATACCGTAACATACCTGGCACACACCAAAATGATTATCACAGAAAAGTGCGGAACGAACCATAACCATATCAATATCCGATGTTGCAATTTTAATGGCAAGCTCTTTTGTTAAATATATTCCTTTTTTAATAAGTACTTTACCCTCTTTGGTTACCGCATTAGAGGAGAGCGTTCTTCCGCGCAACACATTTGCAAAGTCAACCTGCACTCCGGATTCCGATGTTCTACTGATTGAAACGCCCTTATGCGTGCCACAGTCTGCAGTGGTGATAATGGAATCTTGCGCAACATCAAACAAGCGTCTGGTAAGATACCCGGCGCGCGCGGTGCCAAGAGCCGTGTCGGTAAGTCCTTTTCGCGATCCATGCGTAGACATGAAATACTCAATTGGGTTAAGCCCTTCCATCATTGAGGAAATAATAGGCACTTCAATAATTTTCCCCGAGGTACTCTGAATAAGTCCTTTCATGCCGACCATCTGCGTAAGGTTTCCCATAGAGCCACGTGCGCCGGAGGTGATGATGTCGTGCACAGAGCTTTCCGGCTCAAGAGTATCTGCAACCAACTTCTCAACTTCTTGCTTGGCATCGTGCCATATTTCAATATCCATACGATACTTCTCATCTTTTCCAAGTAGTCCATTTTTATAATCTTCTTCAGCACGCGATATTTTTTCGCGCGCGGTGGCGATAACGGCATCTTTTTTCTTTGGTACGGATATATCGCTGAGCGACCACGTAATACCGGCGCGTGTCGCATACTCAAATCCGAAGTGTTTGATGTTGTTTGCAATAGATGGTATCTTCCCCAAACCATAACGCTCAATGCTATCGTTTATAATGTTTCCGAGAACCTTTTTGGTAACCGCAGAATTAACATAGGGATAATCCGATGGCAAAACGGTATTAAACAAAATTTTGCCGACTGTTGTCTCAAACATATTATCATTAAACTGTGCGTATCTCTCCTTGTCTGATGCCGGAAGAACGTGTATTGACGCATGAATGTCAATCGTACCGTAATCATATGCAAGCACCGCCGCGTTAGGCGAAGTAAAGTAACTTCCCTCTCCGCGAGCTCCTTTTATTTCTTTGGTAAGCCAATAGGTACCGAGTGCGATATCGTGTGAAGTCGCGATAACCGGTGTACCGCTTCCGGGCTTAAGAATATTTTCATTTGCGCTCATAATATGCTTTGCTTCCCATTGTCCTTCTTGAGAAAGTGGTACATGTACCGCCATTTGGTCTCCGTCAAAGTCCGCGTTGAATGCCGGACATACCAAAGGATGCAGACGGATGGCATCGCCCTCAATGAGCCGTGGGCGAAACGCCTGAATACCTTGTCGGTGGAGAGTTGGAGCTCGGTTGAGAAGTACATATTTACCTTGAATAACTTCTTCAAGAATTTCCCATACTTCCACCGCGCCATCTTCAATAAGACGTCCCGCACCGCGAATATTGAATGCCAATTCCCTCTTAAACAATCCGGCAATAACAAACGGGCGGAAAAGTTCAAGCGCCATATGTTTTGGAAGACCACACTCATCAAGTTCAAAATCAGGCTCAACCACGATAACCGAACGCCCGGAATAGTCCACACGCTTACCCAAAAGATTTTGTCTGAAATATCCTTGCTTGCCTTTCAGATAATCTGCAAGTGATTTAAGCGGGCGACGTTGAGAAGGTGTCATTGCCCCTGCGTTGGCGCCACTTTTACGGATAGAATTATCTATCAATGAATCAACCGCTTCTTGCAAGATGCGATGCTCATTGCGCAAAATAACTTCCGGTGCGTGCACGTCTTTAAGTTTTTTCAGACGATTGTTGCGATTGATAACACGGCGATATAAATCATTAACATCTGAGGTTGCGTGCCTGCCACCGTCAAGAGCGACCATCGGGCGCAATGCCGGCGGAATAACCGGAATGCGAGTTAAGAACATCCATTCGGGACGTATCTTTGCCGTAATCATTCCACCGATAAGCAACAACCGTTTTGCTATTTTCTCACGCTCAGCTGACGGAGCTTTTGTATATCGCTCTTCCAACATAGATTGCAGTTTTTTCAAATCAATTTCCTTAAAGATATTGTAAATTGCTTCAGCGCCGATGTGCGCTTCAAACAATGTTGAATATTTTACTGAGAAACGATGGTATTCAATTTCATCAAGAACACGCCCGGAAATCAATCCGTCAATTTCTCCGCGCGCTTTTGTCATTTTTTCTTTCAAAGAATCACGCGCGGCGTCTGTTTTCGCTTCTTGATATTTTGTCTTGTATTCGGAATCAAGCTCTTTCAGCAAGCGTTTTTTTGTATCTTCTGACACCTTGGTGATGATATAGCCGGCGAAATAGATAACTTTTTCAAGATCAGCTCTTGGGATGCCAAGTATCAATGCCATTCTGCTTGGCACATTGCGCAAAAACCAAATGTGAGAAATCGGTGTGACTAATTCAATGTGTCCCATACGCTCTCTGCGCACTACGGAACGTGTTATTTCAACACCACATTTGTCACACACGATGCCTTTATACCGAATACCTCTGTATTTACCGCAGTAACATTCATAGTCTTTTTCCGGACCGAATATCTTTTCATCAAACAGCCCATGTTTTTCAGAACGCTGCGTTCTATAATTTATTGTTTCCGGTTTTGTTACTTCGCCCGATGACCACTCAAGAATACGCTCCGGTGAGGCGAGTGTGAGGAGCAACGCGTTCCATTGCGGACGCTCTCGTGTCGGTTTTCGTTTTGAAAAAAATGATGTTGCCATAATATAATATGATTATTCTATCTCCGGATTAGACGGTTTTTCAATCGGCTTAATATCAAGACCGAGTCCGCGTATTTGATTAATAAGTACCGAAAAAGACGCAGGTGTTCCGGCGTGACTAATCGGTTCGCCCCGCACAATAGCATCAAAAGCGGCGGAGCGCCCTTGGATATCATCTGACTTTATGGTGAGCATTTCTCGCAGAGTATAGGCGGCGCCATATCCAAGCAACGCCCAGACTTCCATTTCGCCAAAGCGTTGCCCACCGTTTTGCGCTTTTCCACCCAGCGGTTGCTGTGTGATGAGCGAGTATGGTCCAATGGAGCGCATGTGAATCTTATCCTCAACCATGTGGTGCAGTTTAAGTATGTACATATAACCAACGGAAATCGGCTGTGCGAATTTCTCGCCAGTCTTTCCGTCAAAGAGAGGTATCTTCCCGGTGCGGGGAAATCCCGCCAATTCAAGCTCATCTCCTATTTCGCTCACGGTAGCTCCGGAAAAAGGTGGCACCACTGCTTGATAATTAAGCGTGTGTGCTGAAAGCCCAAGATGCATTTCAAGAATCTGCCCGAGGTTCATACGAGATGGGATACCAAGCGGAGTTAGAATAACATCAAGAGGATTTCCTTCTTCATCGTAAGGCATATCTTCAACCGGAAGCACGCGTGAGATGACACCTTTGTTTCCATGGCGCCCCGCGAGCTTGTCACCCACCGCTACGTTGCGTGCTTGTGCGACTGTTACCACAATTTTTTTGAGAATACCGCTTTCAAGCTGATCACCATTTTCACGAGAAAAGACACGCACATTAATAACACGCCCGCGCTTGCCTCCGCTCATACGCAATGAGGAATCTTTTACATCCTTTGCTTTGTCACCGAAAATTGAGCGCAGTAGACGCTCCTCCGGAGTAAGCTGTGTTTCTCCTTTCGGGGTCACCTTCCCAACGAGAATATCGCCCGGGCGCACTTCCGCACCAATGCGCACCACACCCTCTTCGTCCAGGTTCTTCAATCGGAGTTCGCCTACATTTGGAATATCGTGTGTGGTCACTTCAGCACCAAGCTGTGTATCGCGCACAATACATTCAAAATATTCAATGTGAATTGTAGTGAACTTGGAATCCTCAACCAGTCGCTCGGAAATAATGATGGCGTCTTCATAGTTTGCACCGAACCAACTCATAAAACCGACACGAACATTTTGACCAAGAGCGAGTTGTCCGTGTTCTGAAGAAGTAACATCGGCGATGACGTCATCTTTTTTCACACGGTCTCCCATGCGAACACTTGGACGCTGTGCAAACGCGGAGTTTTGATTGTTTTTTGTAAGCCCCTGCAAACGATAGGTGTGTGGTTCACCGGATTTTGATGGTGCGATAGTAATAGTTCGCGCATCTACATATATCACCTCGCCTGATTCTTGCGCTATAACAAGTCGCCCCGTACTGCGAGCGGCGTGCTCTTCAATGCCGGTAGCAACCAGTGGCGCTTCGGGAATAAGGCATGGCGTCGCTTGCTTCTGCATGTTTGAACCCATAAGCGCGCGCGCTGCATCATCATTATTTACAAACGGGATAAGTGATGGAGCAACAGAAAACATCTGATACGGTGAAGCGTCCATGAAAGTAACGTCTTCCCTTTTTGCAAATGCGGAATTACCCTCACTGCGCGCCTCAACCACATCGTCTTTGATGTTTCCTTTATTATCCAAAAGGGTTGCGCTGTGGGTGATTATTTCTTTTGCCTCTTCAAGTGCGTTAAGATATATAACATCATCAGTTACTTTGCCTTTTACCACTCTCACATATGGTGTTTCAATCACTCCGAATTCATTTGTTCGCGCGTGGAGTGCCAAGTGCAAAATAAGTCCAATGTTTTGACCTTCCGGTGTATGAATTGGACACAGGCGTCCATAATGAGATGGATGCACGTCGCGCACTTCAAACCCGGCGCGCTCTCTCGTGAGCCCTCCGGGACCAAGTGCCGAAAGAGTACGCATGTTTTCAAGCTCAGAAAGAATGTTTTGCTGATCCATGAATTGCGCAAGCTGGTTTGCGGTGAAAAATTCGCGCACTGCAGCTTGAAGCGGACGAGGATTGATAAGTGTAATTGGGAGAGTAGTCTCGCTTTCAATGGTTGACATGCGGTCTTGAATATTACGCTTCATACGTGACATACCGACGCGAATTCGCGACTGCAACAATTCACCGACAAACCTTACACGCCTGAAACCCAAATGGTCAATATCATCTGATTTTCCGGCAGGGTCCGCATTAAGCCTGGCTATTTCACTTACGATACGTACCAAGTCATCAAGCGAGAGCGAATGATTACTAAGGTGTTTGTTATCAACAGGCAAATCAAATCTTTGATTGAGGCGATAACGTCCGACACGAGAAAGGTCATAGCGTTCCGGAGAAAATAATGTTTGTATGTGTGTCTTCGCATTTTCCGGAGTGGTAAGGTCGCCGTCACGTAATTTTTTATGAATATCAATATATATCTCATTCATTGAGGTTGCGGTATCGTATTCAAGAGTTTTCTGAAGAGCTGCAATCGCGGTCTCATCACCCTTGAACAAAGCAAGTATCTCGTTGCGAAGTCCGCCACCAAATACCGACAGAAGTTGTGTAACCGGAAATTTTTTCTTTTGGTCAATCTTTACATACAATGCTCCGTCCACATCTGATTCCATTTCTATCCACACACCGCGCAGTGGAATAATCTTTGCACCGAAACATGTGTGACCTTTGCTTATTTCAGAAAGAAAAAAAGCTCCGAAAGAACGCGCAAGCTGTGGCACAATAACACGCTCCACACCGGAAACAATGAAGCTTCCGTGTGATGTCATCATTGGAATTGAAGTAAGAAAAATATCTTGCGTCTTTTCCGTTCCAAGTGTTTTATTAACCAGACGTACCGACACTTTTATTTGTATTTCGTACGTACGCAGATTTTCGTGAGCAAACAGTTCATCGTGTCGTGGATCACTTATTTCAAAATCTTCAAAATAAAGTTCAAACCTTTTTCCTGAATAATCACTTATTGGTGAAAATTCCTTTAGCAGGTCTTTGATACCCTGTTTCAAAAACCATGCAAATGAATCTCGTTGATGTGCGACGAGATCTGGCAGGGCTATTTTTGCGGGATGATATGCACCGAATGTTTTCTGAGGAAGTTTTTGTGTACTCATTGTTTAGAGAATTAGATACCAATCTAATAAAGACACCATAACAACATCTGCGTTTCAGACGCTTCTTTTTGTGCTATATATCCCCAGATGCCTATCGGTACTCAATCGCTCCTCTGGTGTTATTTCAAAGTGTAGCAGAACAGCATGTACAATGCAAGCACAATGTGGTATGTGTGTGGAAAACGCATGTTGCGTATTAACATGCGTTTTCCAATAACGTAAATTTCAGATGCCACAAAAGCAAGCCCCACCCCTGTCCGCCAAGGGCGGACAGGGGTGGGGCTTGCTTTTTACGGTATGTATTGTTAAATTTATATCTGGAAATATGTTCTTACCATTCTGCAATCGCCGAGGATACTATGGAAAACGAAAGAAGGAAATTGGTGGAAAATTTGTCGTATAACATAAATGTAAAATCCATAAAAGAGGAGATTGAGCATTGTGCAGATGTTTTCTGTATTACTCCGCACTCCGCGTATAAGTATGCAGAAAAAAACCACGCGAAGATTATACGCCAACAAGAACAGGAGGGAATGGAGGGAATCTTTGCTGTTCCATCAATCGTTTCAATTTCGGGAATACGAGATGGAAATGTTATCTCCTTGTGGGACGAGTATCATCTTGCTTGTGTACGTATGAAGATGATACTGCAGGAGGAACTAGCACTGAATGACCTGACAAACAGTAATGATAATAATGATGGACGACCGCGAATATGGAAGCTTGAGTCCGACGCCGTGCGCGCAAGATGGCGCGCAGACGATGTGCAGCGCGGACAAGATATTATTTTGATTTCTGCTCAACTTGGGCGTGAATATGTGGACTGCTCCCACAACTGTGCGTCGTTAAAGATGTTCTCAAATGGAAGAGGAGAGTTTCCACTTGATTTTTGCTCATTCGGAGCCATTCTATTGCTCCACCCCGAGCGAATGAAAAGTGAAGATTCACTCATTGCCGATATGTTCGGCACAAGAATATCAATAAAAAATAAATTCGGAATAGGAAATGACAGGATTCCATTGTTACAGAGATTTTGCGGGAAGTTAACACTATCAACATATCCCACGGATGATCACAGCTATCGCTGTGGCATCCCGAGTGGAATTGTCATGTGAGTGAGCATGGGGGCAACACTCAACGCGCCGGTTTTCCATAGGAATGGAAAACCGGCGTCTTACTTTATATCCAGGCATCCACGTGAGGACAAAACTGGCAGGTGATAAGTGTGCTCATGTTGCCAACAGAAAAAATTTCACCCATTTGTTGCCCGAACGTATTTCATTTGATAAAATAATAATAAGTAATCCTAAAATATATTTCATGTCAACCGATACTCTATCAGATTTTTATGATAATTATGATTATACGGCTTTTTGGAATGGGAGAAATTATGAGAATGGAGCAGATGAGATTGCAGTATCGCGACTTCTCTCAATCATTACAAAAGACAAATCCGTCGCACAGCTAAACTTTATTGACATGGGGTGCGGACCGGGACGAATGGTACACATTTATGAACCGATATATAAAGAAATTACATTGCTTGACTCTTCCGTTGACCAGCTTAAGGAAGCGCAAGGAAATGTGAAAGATGTGGATAAATCAAAAACCGTACTTGCCAACGTTCAAGAAACAACACTGCAAAACGAACACTATGACGCTGCGTTGTGCCTGAGAGTTTTTCACTACATATCCAATCCAGAAGAAGTTTTCAAAGAAATGAATAGAATTCTTAAGCCGGGTGGGTATCTTATATTGGAAATACCAAACAAGCTCAACTTTAAAAACAGAATACGGTCAATCTTTGTAAAAAAACACAAGAATGCTGATTTCGGCAATCAAATAATTAAGTCGGGGCGAGAAGATGATTTAATATTCGTAAACCATAATCCAAAAGACATCTCGGCACTGTTAAAATCAAGTAACTTTGAAGTGATTGAACTCTTGAGTGTTTCAAATTTTCGCTCTACTTTCATAAAAAAGATTTTCCCGATTCCATTTCTTCTCTTCATTGAAAAATTCACACAAAAAGCACTGGCATTTTTCTGGTTCGGACCAAGCATATATTTCTTAGCAAGAAAAGTATCCTAGATTATACATACACGCGCACGCACAATACAAAAAATAGCCAACTATGGTTCCCGCGGTGGTAGCCGATACCGGTACAATACCGTACTGAGTATCGCAATTGCGACTGTCAAAAAAATAGCTTGATATACAATTGGCAATGTACCGGCATATGCAAAAAAGAATCCAAATGGAGCAACTCCAATTGCCGTTGCCAATACATAATCCCAAAATGGCATGGAACTTACCAGACCGAGCGCATAACTGAGCACATCAACGGAAACCGCCATGCGCCACAACACCACAAGCCAAAAGATATTGCGCTTGGGAATACGTTTTTCAAGGGTGTTCACTCGCTTCAAGCCAATGAGTTTTTTAACCGTATTGCTCCCGAAATGTCGTGCGATATAAAAAGCAATTCCCGCACCGATAACCCATCCGGTGATACTCATAAGCGCCACAGGCACAGCTCCCCACACAGAAACGCCAACCGGAATGAGAAATACAATATCAAGTGGAATAACGAACACCACAAACAATGCGGTCAATATAATAAAAATGACAGGACCATATACACCGGTGCCATGCACTATGTTGCGTATGACGGGCTCATACAAACGAGCAAAATGAGACGCAAAAACAAACGCCGTAACGAACACCACTAGCAAAATAAAAGTATTACGATATTTTTCAAACATGCTCATGAGAATTAAAATGCGAACTATACATAGTCAATATCTTACCACGCAATTCATTAGCCTAAATTTGGCGGAGTTATATAAAAACCCGTCGCCGAAGGCGACGGGTTTTGGGCGTTCTTGCAGGAACAAGAAAAGATCAAACTGGCTTTTTTGGATGTGACGCATACTTGACACAGGA
Source organism: Candidatus Kaiserbacteria bacterium (assembly GCA_011052355.1). GTDB lineage: Bacteria > Patescibacteriota > Minisyncoccia > Phycocordibacterales > Phycocordibacteraceae > C7867-001. The sequence goes on along the minus strand of DRJB01000063.1, from coordinate 682 downwards.
GACCACGACCGTGTCATCTCCTGACTGTATATCTTCCAACCTCTCAACACTGTGAAATACAACTGTGTCGTCGCCGGACTTCTTTGGCGAGGGCTTACATTTCTCCACTGTGGGGTTGGGATAGTTGTTTATCCGCCAACCACTGCACCATATAGTGAGTATATCGTTGCATCTCCTCGTGGGAGATTTCACTATTTTCACGCCGAATATTTTCCAACATTTCTCTTAATTTCGTTGCAGAGAACTCGCCACTTAAAAAAAACTTATTGAGAATATGTTTCACTACCGCTGTTGAAACTTTTCCAATTTCAATTTCAATAGCGGTCATTTCGCTCACTTCGCTCACTTCGCTCATTTCACTATCCTCGTTTTTTGCCACGAGCCTCTCATGGCAGAGATTCTCCAGCATTATAACCAAAGAATATTATGAGCATAACTCAAAAATCACCGCATGTCAACGAACAAATTTTCCAAATGTGGTACTGTGGCGGTGAAATAGTAACCTTTGCTCGAACCTTTTTCCAATCGCGAAGCGATTGATCTTCGCACACTCAGCGTGCGTGGTGACTCTGAACCAAATCGTACGCTCGGATTCTGTGGTGAAGCGAATACTGCGCGCCTCGCGCTCCCTCTGGTCGCGAACCAAAACCAAAAATTTCCTTACCAATCCATTTAAAAGGCG
>DRJB01000062.1 GCA_011052355.1 Candidatus Kaiserbacteria bacterium | reverse complement strand
TGCAATGAAGAATATGTAAATCTGCAAGTATTAACCGCGAGTTACTAAAACAGTTCTATAACTGTTTTAGTAACTCGCGGTTATCTTTTATCTGTTTAGATAGCTTTTGTTTTTCTCCAAAAGAATTCATTTTCACTGCACGGTCTAATGAGAAATCAAAAATTTCTCATTAGACCGTGCTAATACATTGCACTTGCCACAAGGCGTTATATCGCATACACTCATAGTATAGATATTTATTTTTATGGAAAAACCACACACGATTTTTTTTCTTGGGAAACCGGGTTCCGGGAAGGGTACGCAGGCGAAAAGGTTGGCAACACATACACACTGGCCGATTATTACTGCCGGTGATCAGTTTCGTAAAATTGCAACTGAAGACACACCGGTTGGAAGAAAAATAAAGATTATGGTGGAATCCGGGCTATTAGCGCCAAACTGGTTTGCAATGTATTTATATCAAAAGGCGCTTTTTTCCTTACCTGAAAATACCAACATTATTTTTGATGGTTTTAATCGTAAGCCAGATGAGGCGCGCTTGGTGATAAGCTCGCTAAAATGGCTTGAGCGCTCTTTCATTGTGGTTAATCTTATGGTATCAGATGAAATGGTATACGAGAGAATTAAAGGGCGCAGTAAAATGCATCAACGTAGCGATGATGATAGCATTAAGACACGACTGGGTGAGTATCATAAATATACCGAACAATCACTTGAGTTATTTCGTGATGCAGGCGAAATTATGGACATCAATGGCGAAAAAGATCCAGATACTATCGCAAGTGATATTGTGCATACCCTTGGTTTTTAAGATATGATTGTACACACGGCGCAACAACGTGAGCGCTTAATTGAAGGTGGCAAGCGTCTTGGAATTATTCTTGATGAAATAGCGGAAAGGGCGCTTCCTGGCATTTCAACCGCACAGCTGGACGAATTTACAGAGGCGCGTATTCGCGAGGATGGTGATATCCCCTCTTTCTTGAGGTATGTGCCGGAGGGTATGAGCAAACCATTTCCCGCATCAATTTGTATTTCCGTCAATGATGGGGTGGTGCATGGTATTCCAAATGAGCATCCGCGCATATTGCAACATGGTGATGTGGTGAGTTTTGACCTGGGTTTAACACACGAAGGCATTGTAGTTGACTCTGCATTTACCATTTCAATCGGTATACCGAACAAAACAACGCGCGCGCTTATGGAGCGCACCGCATCGGCGCTTGAAGCTGGTATTGTCGCCGCGCAACCGGGTGCGCGAGTGGGTGACATATCACACGCAATAGAGTCTGCTATTAAAGGAAGCGGCTTTTCAATGGCGGCGTCAATACTTGGCGGACACGGTGTTGGTGCGCATGTGCACGAGGAGCCGTTTATTGCGAATGTCGGGCGCGCCGGCACAGGCGAATTGCTTGAAGACGGGGTGGTGCTTGCGCTTGAGCCAATTGTAAACAAAGGAAAGTCAAACATATTACTGGATCAAAATGAATACACATATCACACAAAAGACGGAGCACTTTCCGTGCACTTTGAGCATACCATTCTTGTTGAGGAGGGTGGACCACTTGTGGTAACACGCCGTCCTTCGGAGCGCGCGGTTTAGCCCCCAGGTGCCAGGCAATTGCCCGGCACCTGGGGGCTTTGTAGGGTATAACACCCTTCCCGTCTGCACGGATTTTTAGATGATACATCAGCGTTGCTGGCGTTATTGTAAGGATTTCGTTATACTGCATACATTATATTAAGTAAGTATTTATTTATAAATTTATAATTTATTCCAATATGGCACACAACATACATAAAGAACGAACACTTATCATAGTAAAGCCCGACGGCGTTCAGCGTAATTTAATAGGTGAAATTATCAAGCGGTATGAAAATGTCGGGCTAAAGCTTGTTGCTGTTAAAATGGCAGTTGTTTCTTCGGAACATATTGAAAAGCATTATACGCTTGACCCGCAGTGGCGTCGCATCACCGGTGAAAAGTCAATCAAGAGCTATAGGGAAAGGGGGCTTGAGCCACCTTCCGAAAATCCTCTTGAGATTACCGCCGTCATTTTGGAAGGATTGAAAGCCTATATGACATCAGGACCTGTCGTATGTATGGTATGGGAGGGTGCCAATGCGGTACGCATCGTACGTAAAATTACCGGTGGTACTGAGCCACTAACCTCTGAAGTTGGAACTATTCGCGGTGATTATGTACTTGATTCATATGTACTTGCCGATACTGATTCGCGCGCGGTGAGAAATATCATTCATGCATCCGGCTCGGTTGATGAGGCGGAAATGGAGATAGAACATTGGTTTTCTCCCGATGAAATAATTGATTATCGGTTAGTGCGTGAAAGCGTTCTTTACAGCTCAACACTTGATGATTTATTGTTATAACTAATACGCATTGGACTTATGCACAAAATAAACCACTAGTAACAATTTGACAGTGGTTCATTTTCAATATAACGTGAAGAGTGTTATTAATAATAATAAATATATATAACCATGTCATTTGAAGGAAATCCTGTAACGGGAAGTAGTGGTAAGAAAAGAAACAGTAGTCTCAGGACGCCACAGTATGGTGGAAGGGGAAATAAGTATGAAAGCCATGTGACCGGTCGTGGCAATATATCTGAAAAACCAGCAGATCCGTCCATAAGAGTTTTGCAAGAAAATTTTAAAAGAGTTAAGGGCGGTAAGCGCGCTGCGCCGGAGAAAAGAACTGTTAAATCTCCAAATAACAGAGATAAAGAGATTGCCGCTACATGGAAGAGGCTGAAAGGTGTAGGGAGGCCTGGAACCCATGTGCAAGGTGGCGGTGTAAAAAGTGAAGCCATGGCAGCGAAACTTGAAGAAAGAAGAAAAAAATATGATGACCCTGAGGGGTGGAAAATAAAAATGAAAAAAGAAGTGGAAAAATTGGAACAAAAGAAGAAAAGAATTAATGCTGTCGCTGTCGCTGCGAAGTTGAGAGATTTGGCATCAAAACCCATAAAAGGAAGTCTTCACGAAAGGATGATGAAAGTGGGTGCTTTTAGAAAGCCGGAGGGTGTTGTAAAGACAGGGGGAAAAAAGACTAATGTACTTAATGAAGAAGCGGTAGCGAAGAGGAACCGAAAAAAGGAAGATCGGAAGAAGAACAATAAAAAGGATGGAAAAAGAAAGGGGTAGATAATTTTTAAGAGAACCCCACCACAGTGGTAGTGCCACTGTGGTGGGGTTCTTTTTGCGGTGCGTTTTAATTAGCAAACACTTATGCACACATGACGCACATATGATGATGGTCTATACTTACAAACAGAGTCGCTTTTAGTATGCAACCTGCATATTTCTCGGGAGCTCTATATGCTTGTATGTGCAGGAACATCCGCGATGGAAGTTTCCTATCATACACTGCGGGCACCCACCTTTTTTTAAAGGTTGCGGAGAGAGCGGCTCATATCTATACCGGCGCCGTTGCGCCGGTATAGATATTTGAATAAAAAGCCATGTTTATATCAGAACAATACATAGTTGGAATTGATGAAGCTGGGCGCGGACCGCTTGCCGGACCCGTGAGTGTTGCGGCGGTTGCAATTCCGGTACATGGAAACAGCATGCGTCTGTTTGACGGTGTTGATGATTCAAAAAAGCTCTCTGCTAAAAAACGTGAATATTTTTTTACACTGCTTCGTGACGTGGCACTTGAAAATGATATTCATTTCTTCGTTTCATTTTCAAGTGCCACATATATAGATTCGTATGGTATTGTTCCGGCAATACAGCGTGCGCTCAATGAGGTGCTTGCGCACGTGGTGCCATCTCCTGAGAGAGCGAATATCTCTTTAGATGGATCGCTTCACGCACCGGAATGTTATACAAAACAAAAAACAATCATAGGGGGAGACGCAAGTGTTCCGATAATTTCGCTCGCTTCCATTGTCGCGAAAGTATCGCGTGACGCATATATGGTTCGCATGTCTAAAAAATTTCCGCTGTATGGTTTTGAAAAGCACAAGGGCTATGGTACAAAAATGCATGGGGAGGCACTGATGGAGCACGGTGCGTCATCAATTCACCGTCGCACATTTTTACGTAATTTTTTGGAATAAGTTCAAGAAATAATTGTAAAAATTTCAGGGGGGGTGAGATACTAGCGTGCACGCCATTATCTCACCCCGTGGCCTCTCATTTTTTGTGGTGTATGGTATGCTGTTACACATTGGAAATATATGCGTGATGTCAGGTGTTGAGAGTCCTGTCGGGCCGTAGTATACCGGTAGTACATACGCTTCGGGTGCGTATAGACCGGGTTCGATTCCCGGCGGCCCGACAGGGTTTTTAACGCGTTGGGTATTGAGCCATAGCCATATATTCCATCACAGTACGTATGTTGTGCGGGCATTCCCATGTGGTGAGTAAATTCTTATCCACAGCAATATAGATAGCTAATGAGTCCACTTGTATTACTATATAAATATGACAATACTTCTTAAAAATATCTTAGTGGTGGAAGATGACGCAACTTTGCGCACAGTGATTGAAGATAAGCTGACAAAAAGCGGTTATACGGTTGAGCTTGCGGTGGATGGAAAAGATGCAATGGATAAATTGCATGCAGAGTTACATCCTGACCTCATATTGCTTGATGTCATAATGCCTCGTAAAAATGGCATGGAAGTTCTTGAAGAAATGCATTCGGATATAAATCTAAGTGCCATTCCAGTAATCATGTTGTCAAATTCGGGGCAAACGGCTGACAAAGATCGTGCAAAGGAACTTGGCGCAAAAGATTTTCTCATGAAAGAAACAACCGATATGGAAGAAATTTTAGAAAAAGTACAGGCATTGATTGGTGGTGGTATGCCTATGTCAAAACAAGATGGAGGTGTTCCATCTAAAAGCAGATTTACCATTGACCTCAATGAGACGGTTCCGGCACAAAATGCCGATGCAAAAAAAGGACAACGTCTACTCACTGTGGAAGACGACCAGTTTTTAAGAAAGCTGTTCGTGCAGAAATTCACTACCGCCGGGTTTACGGTAAAAGATGCAGAAGACGCAAAAGAAGCATTTTCCATATTGGAAAATTGGAAACCGGAAATTATTTTACTTGATCTTATTCTTCCGGATATCAGTGGATTTGAAATTCTTGCAACTCTTAAAAAAGATGAGCGCCTCAAAAATATTCCGATAATCATTCTATCAAACCTTGGGCAAAAGCAAGATATTGACCGTGCCATGAGTTTGGGTGCCGAGGGTTTTATGGTAAAGGCGAGTTTTACTTTGGAAGAGATAACGGAGCATGTGCAAAAGGTGCTCGCGGCTCACGCCACCTCATAATTTTTTAAGGAGAACACAGGGGAGCGGTATGCAAAGCATACCGCTCCCCTGTGGTTGTGCAATATTTCTTTAGTCTATGCTTGCGTACAGTGGTGTTTTTCGCGTGGCACGGTATGCTTGTAAGTGATGCAACATCATGCGTATGGCATATATGGGGAGCTCGCTGAAACGGTCCCTCATGCCGTTGAATTTATTGAACGAACACACGGTATTGTGCACGCAGGCAATCCGGATTTTGAAGTATCAACATACGATACCTTTTCCATTGCAGATGCGCGCGCGCTCACGGCGCGCGCGGCGCTCTTGCCTTTTGCAGGTGATACGAAAGTATTTATCATTGCGACGAGGCGTATATACGGAGAAGCGCAAAACGCACTTCTTAAATTGCTTGAAGAGCCACCTTCCGGAACGATTGTGGTGATTGCCGTTGCGCGCGCAACGATACTTCTTCCAACCGTCTTGTCGCGCCTAATGCCAATTTCATTTGATGTCGTGTTGCAAACGAAAGTGAAATCACAAGATGCCCAGACAATAGAAGTAACAAAAGCCGCGCATGCTTTTTTGCGAGATGCTCAAGCTGAGCGTGTGGTGTATATAAAAAAAGCATTCACCGGCAATACAGTCAAACCACATATATTGCGCACGAACAGCACACTGTTTTTAGATATTGTTGAAATGTCCGTGTATGAGGCATACGAAAAAACGACAGAGGTTGATGTAAAAAAATCTCTGCGAGAGGGGTTGGAAGACATTGAAACATTGCGCGGGTATTTATATGAAAAAGTAACACAAGCACGCATGTTGTTTGAACATCTGGCGCTCGTGCTTCCAATTATTGATGCATGACATAAATATAAAAATCGTCATCACCGCCTCTGCGCGAAAGGAAAAGGTTGAAAAAACAAGTGAGCTTTCGTGGCGTATCAGTGTAAAAGAGCCGGCACTGCGCAATCGTGCAAATACTCGCATGCGAGAAATCATTGCGCTTCAATATAGTGTTCCGATTACCCACATCTTTTTAATGACAGGACACCATTCTCGGTCTAAAATGATACGTGTAATTACCAGTTAATCATATACGCTTATGCAAAAAATATTTAACGCAAACCCAAAAGAATTACTGGATATTGTCAGAGAGCTCACTGATGAAAGATTTGCCTCGGTTGAGCATGTGTTAGCCGCGCGAGCGGAGCTCGCGCGGCTAACAATTGATATCAGCAAAGAAACAAAACAACGCAATGGTCGTATTTTTAAGGTTACCGGCAATTTGATTATCGGTGCGGAACATTACACCGCTTCCACATCGGCGGAAACTCTTGAGCAAGCGATTGATGAAGTACGTGATGAAATTCTTCGTTTGTTGCGTAGCTCTCGCGGGAAGTCTATCCGAATGTTACGAAAGGGCGGTGCCAAAATAAAATCATTGTTGCGTTTTGGTAGGGCGTCAGAATAGTTGCGCTTCCCACCCCGCACGCAAAAAATCATTGTACGCTTGCTCACTTTTCCCTTCGGGCGTAACTCGCGTTATGGTAAACACACCGTGTGCGTATGTGGCACCACGTACTTTAACGCGGATACGTTTTCCATCTCGCACAGCATAAAAATACACTCCCGGACGCTCGCTGTATGCGCGATATTTATTCCAAGACGCAAGTGCGTCGTCATGTTCAGACAGGTATCCTGCATCTTTTTGTATTTTGGGGGCATAGGTTGCCATATTCGCATCTTGCACCCTCGCTGTCGCAGTTCCACCAGAAATTGTGGGCAAATTATCTCTCAAAAGAATTGCTCCCGCACGTATCAGCTTCTCAAATAATTCTCGCGAGGTATCCGTTTGTGCTATGGGCACCTGCACCGATGCGATAATATCTCCCTCGTCAAGCGCTTTTTTCATATATTGCAATGAGACGCCGGTTGTTGTTTCGCCGTTGACAAGTGCTGTTTCAACCGGAGATGCTCCGCGATATTTCGGCAACAGTGAATAGTGAACATTAATCACGCCAAGGGGAAAACTTTGTATAAGTGTTTCGGGAAATATCTTTCCATAAGCAACCACTATCGCAAACGCGCAATTGTAGGAGCATATTTCTTTGATATGTTCCGGCGTGAGTGTCGGCGGAGTGAATATCGGCAGGTAATGTGTGTGTGCAAACTCGGCGACTTGCGTTTGTGTCACAATGCGCCCGCGCCCTTTGGGCGCGGGCGCATTGGTGATTATCACGCTCGGCTCAATTCCGACTTCACTCAAAAAAGTGAGCGTGTCGCGCGCCACTTTCGGTGTTCCGAAGAAAGCAAATGGTGGCAGAGAATTGTCGCTGGGTTTTTTATTCATGGTGAATGGTATTGTCATCGCGATTGATGCGGTAGAGCTCATCCGTGTGGTCAATAAAAAGTATGCCGTCCAGATGGTCTACTTCATGCTGAAACACTTGTGCCAATATGCCACCGCCATCGCGCCGGAACGCAACACCCTCAATAGTGTGCGCCAATATTGTGGCGCGGTTGAGCCGACGCACCATTCCATAGATATCGCGTACCGACAAACACCCCTCCTCCATTTTTTCGGATTTCCGTGCGGTACGTATTATCTTTGGATTGATAAATATTCCGATGGAGGGATCGGGAACAGTGTCATCATCACTCACTGGAGTGACAAGTCTGTCGTATCGCACCACAAATATCCTGTACGAGATGCTTATTTGCGGAGCGGCAAGTGCCACACCATCGGGTTGCGTATCAAGCACTTGGAGCATATTATCCACGATATCTTTGAGTTCTTTTGTGTTGAACATGTCTTGGGGAACCGGCTTTGCTATTTTGCGTAATACCTCATCGCCAACTTGTATAATTGTATTCATGTCGCTACTGTAGCATTTGTCAATAGTTTATGCACTCATTATTGTGTGTTTGTATGATATTTGGTATCCATTTCTTAAATTTGAAGTAATTTATTTATCCACATGTTTTTATATAAGATATTGCATACCATCCATATGATAGGTACACTGATGTATGTGGGTATTGATTTAGTGTTATGTCTACCGATACTGCAATTAAAATCTTTATAGGTTTATTATCTTAATAATTAGATTATGAAAAAATATATTATCACTTCAATGACCGTGGCTCTTGCAACTCCTTTCTTGGCGTTTGCCGCAGCTCAGGTAAATAGTATCAGTAGTGCGGGAAGTTTCGTTATACACATTATCAATGGTGTATTGGTGCCGGTACTTATGTCCTTTGCATTCATTGTATTCATATGGGGTATATTCAGCGCTTTCATTCTTAACGCAGGAGATGAAGAGAAACGCAAAAAGGGGAAAATGATCATGATGTACGGACTTATTGGATTTTTCGTCATGCTATCGGTATGGGGTTTGGTACACCTTCTTACGGGTTCCGTCAGTCTCAGTAGTGGTTTTACCGCACCAACCTCAGGTATAAATGTTACCGCACCGCAGTAATTCCTATTGGATTTTCTCTTTGCAAGCGACATAACAGTAAACAGCCCCGTGCCTTCGGCACGGGGCTGTTTACTGTCCCGCACACATGGAGCACATCAATTTTGATTGATGTGCTCCATGTGTGCGGGACAGTCATGGTGTATACTATAATTACACTATGAATCAGACACCGCTAAGTTTTAATCAGCTTCTGGATAATATCATTACACAGATTATCAATCCGTTGATTATGCTTATTGCAGCGGCGGCTTTTATACTATTTTTATACGAGGTGTATCAGCTCATACGTAGCGCTGGCAGTGATACGGAACGAACTGATGCAAAGCGCGGAGTATTGTGGAGTTTTATCGGACTGGTCATCATCTTTGGTGTGTATGGTATTTTAAATATCGTAACATCAACATTTAATCTCAAACAAGTAACGCCCATTACCAATACAACACCAATACAACTACCAAAACCATAATCCCAAAAAACAGTGTTCACTACATCAGTAAATACGATACTAATTATAATATTAAAGGTTATATAAACAAGAATCCTGCAAATCCCAACACTGCCACGCAAAAAGTTCCGAAATATATAAATAAAAACAGTACCAATCCCGCACCGACAGGCACCATTCATCTTATTAAAAATTATCTCACCTCTTTCGGCATTAAATAATCTGTTATGAGGGGTTTACGAAACCCCTCATACAATGAGATATCTGAAACCCCTCACATGAGGGGTTTCAGCATGAGGGGTTTCGTAAACCCCTCATACAATGGTTTCAGATATCTTATAGTTTTTATAGCACCGGGCTTTGAAAGCTTTGCTTTCAAAGCCCGGTGCTATAGCTGTACTTTACTGATGCGCACTTTTGCTAAAGTATATGCCGGTGTGCTACATTATATAAGTACACACCGCGCGAAGCGGTGCGTTGTTCATCTACAATCGGTCATAAACTCAAAACATAATAAATCAAATAGATATGCACCAAGCGGGCACAGCAGGTATTCACGTTGTATTACAAGCCGAGCAAATCGGTTCGTTTCTTGGTATACCAATCACAAACAGTATTGCGATGACTTGGGTGCTTATGGTGTTGCTTATAGGCGGTGCGTATCTTTTCAAACGTTCACTTTCTTTGCGTCCCGGGAAAATACAGGCGGGAATGGAGTGGGTGTTTGAACATTCATTGGAATATATGAAAGAGCTTTTTGAGCGTGATGGTCTTGCAGAACGGTTTTTCCCGTTGGTGGCGACTATCTTTTTGTTTTTGCTCATTGCAAACGAGCTTGAGTTTTTCCCCGGTGTCGGTTCCATAGGGTTTTGGCAACATGCGAAATTTATTCCATTGCTTCGTACGCCGACCACGGACCTTAACACCACACTTGCTCTTGCATTCATTTCATTTCTCACCATTGAGATTACAGGTATATTTACTTTGGGTGTGTTGAAATACGGAAAAAGATTTATCAACTTTTCTTCCCCGATTGGGTTTGTGGTGGGTATTATTGAAATGATAAGCAATACCGGGCGAATTATTTCATTTTCATTCAGGTTGTTTGGAAATATATTCGCCGGAGAGGTTATGGTGTTGGTAGCGGGTTATTTCATGCCGTATTTTTTGCCGGCACCGCTTATCGGGTTTGAAATGTTCATTGGATTTATTCAGGCGCTCGTGTTTGCGATGCTAACGCTCTTCTTTATTAAGATTGCCATTATGGAGCCACACCAGATATAACAGAAGCGTTCTTTTCTGTATGGTTGGTGTGGCTTCGGAATGAACCGAAGCATATTATTCATAGCATTTTATTGAAATATATTTATGGATGTTGAAACAGCACGACTACTGGGCATGGCGCTTGCCGCCGGGCTCGGGGTTATAGGACCAGGTATTGGAATTGGGCTTATCGGGGGTGGTGCCATGCAGGCAATCGGGCGTAATCCGGAGGCAACGGGGAAAATCATTTCAAACATGATTCTCGCCATTGTGTTTACGGAAGCGCTTGGTATTTTGGCGATTGTCGTAGCGTTTATTATTAAGTTCGTATAGATTGATAACAGCACGCAAATATGCAACAACTTTTTTCAGCTTTCGGCATTAATATAAAGGTACTGCTGTTGCAGGCGCTTAACTTTGGCATACTGCTTGTGGTATTGACGTACTTTTTCTATAAACCGCTTATGCGATTTATGGAGGAGCGACAACGAACTCTCACAAAGGGTATTGACGATGCGCAACGCGCGGAGGAAAAACTCTCGGAAGCAGACACAGTCGCCGCTAAAATAATTTCTGATGCGGATAGCAAAGCGATATCAATTGTGCACAATGCAAAAGATGAGGGAAAGGAGGTGCGTGCGACGATGACAAAAGAAGCACAGCTTCGCAGTGAGTCTATTTTGCGCGAAGCAAACATGCGCTCACGAGAAACCGCTGACAAAATACTGCGAGAGAGTGAAAAAAGTGTTGCGCGCATGGCAATGCGCGCTGCCGGCAAGATAATTGCGGAACAATAATCATGTCATCAGCAACAATCATGGCTCGCAATTATGCCCAAGCGCTCTTTCAGAGCGTGACAAAATCACCGCAATCATCAAACAAGTATGTTGATAATTTATTATCACATCTCAAAAAGACAGGGAGAATGAAATTGTTACCACATATATACGGCGCGCTTTTGGTGAGCCAAAAGCGCGCACGTGCGCGCGAAGCGATTATTGAGATAGCGAGGGAGGAAGACCGTCATGCCGCGGTGGCGAATGCCACCGCGGCACTGGGGCTCAAAGACGTTCGCGTTGTAGAGCGTCCGGAGCTTTTACGCGGTTGGCGTATTCGCACAAAAGACATGCTCGTTGATTCTTCCGCAAAAAATAATCTATTACAAATGTATTATCACATTATCAACACGCAGTAACATTTATGGAAAGCATACTTAAAAGAATAGAAGAAGAGATTGAGTCATTCGCACCTGTATCCAAGAGCGAAGAAATCGGCACTGTACGAACTGTGGGAGATGGCGTCGCGGATATTGATGGTCTGCATAACGCCATGCTTAACGAGGTTGTCATATTTGACGACGTGTATGACCGCACACTTGAGGATGCATTGCAGGACGCTCCCGTAACGTATGGGCTGATACTAAACCTTGAGGAAGATAGTGTACGCGTTGTCATTCTGGGAAATGTAGAACGCGTGCACGAAGGAATGTTGGTGCGTCGCGGTGGGAGACTGCTTTCCATTCCGGTTGGAAATGAGATGGTCGGCAGAGTGGTGAACACTCTTGGTGAGCCGGTGGATGGAAGGGGTGTCATCAAAGAAACCGTTATGAAGCCGATTGAACGCAAATCTTACGGAGTGATTGACCGTGCTCCCGTTGACGCACCGCTTCATACGGGCATCAAAGCGATTGACGCGATGGTTCCAATCGGGCGCGGACAGCGTGAGCTCATTATCGGTGATAGAGGCACAGGCAAAACGACCATTGCGATTGATACCATTCTCAATCAAAAAAACGAGCCGGAAAGTACACGCCCGATTTGTATTTATGTGGCGATTGGACAAAAAGAATCAAAAACCGCAAAGTTGGTGGCTCTTTTATCGCAACACGGTGCTATGGAGTACACCATTGTGGTCACCGCTCCGGCATCGTCCTCGGCGGCACTTCAGTTTCTCGCTCCGTTTACCGGAGCGGTTATCGGAGAGCACTTTATGGATGCGGGGAAAGATGCGCTCGTTATTTATGATGACCTCTCAAAACAGGCTGTGGCATATCGCCAAATGTCTCTGCTTTTGCGTCGTCCGCCGGGGCGAGAAGCATATCCGGGCGATATCTTTTATCTGCACTCACGTCTTTTGGAGCGCTCAGCGAAACTTTCAAAAGAAAAGGGTGGCGGATCGCTCACGGCGCTTCCAATTATTGAAACGCAAGAAAGTGATGTGTCTGCATACATTCCGACCAATGTCATTTCAATCACCGATGGACAGATTTTCCTTCAAACAGACCTTTTCAACAAGGGGATGCGTCCGGCAATTGATGTGGGTATTTCCGTTTCGCGTGTCGGTTCCGCAGCACAGACCAAAGCGATGAAGAAAGTGTCAGGAAAAATAAAATTGGAGCTGGCACAGTTTCGTGAGCTGGAAGCGTTCATGCAGTTCGCCTCTGACCTTGATGCGGATACCAAGGCGCGCATAGAAAGCGGGAGGCGTATCACCGAGGTGCTTAAACAGAAAAACGGAGCGCCAATTCCGTTTGAGATGGCCGTAGCCATATTGTTCGCGGCGGTGAATGGTTATTTTAGCAATTATGAATATGCCAAGGTTGGTACCACGCAACAGAAATTGCAAGAATTTCTGTTGCGTGAGGGCAAAGATGCTCTTGAGGCAATTCGTGAATCAAAAAACCTTGATGAGGAAACGGAGAAAAAGTTGCGAGCAGTTCTTGATGCGTTTGTAGAGCGAATAAAATAATACAAGCAAATGGTATTATGATGCACAAAGACATAAAAATGAAGATACGAGCGACCGAGCGCATACATAAAGTAACGCGCGCAATGGAAGCGGTATCTGCCGTTAAAATGAGAAAAACGCAAGCAATGGAAGTTGCCGGTCGTCCGTATGTTACGGCATCGCTTTCAATTCTTTCAAGATTGACGGGAACACGTGAGCTTGCACATCATCCACTTACTCGTTCTCGCATAGTGAAAAAACTGGCGCTAGTGCTTATCACCAGTGACAAAGGACTTGCGGGGTCAATTAACAGCGGGGTTATCAAAATGGCGGTTGCGGCAATCAATGAACATGATATTGATACCGCAAGTGCCGTTGACCTGTATGTGTTTGGGAAAAAGGGACAAGAGTATTTCGCACGGCGCAATTACACCATCAAAGAATTCTTTGAGAATACGTATGATGAAGCGCCTCTTTCTGTGGTTAAGAAATTGTCAGAGGACTTCATCACTGCATTTACCGGCGAGGTGTATGATGAAGTGCTCATCGCTTATAGTCATTTCAAATCAACAATTCAACACATACCGATGGTGCATCGCCTTCTTCCGCTTTCGCTTGAGGCGGTGGAGGGCTTGGCACAGGATATCGCACCTGATGTTGCGAAGTGGAAAAAGACCTCTGTAACTTCAGGACTGGTTGCGTATGAAATGGAATCATCTTATACCGACGTATTTGCCGCACTTGCTCCGCGCCTGCTGTCGGTGTCGTTGTATCATTTGTTGCTTGAATCAAAAGCAGTGGAACATTCTTCACGGATGATAGCGATGAAAAACGCAAGCGATAAATCAAAAGATATTATTCACGCATTGACGAGCAAGTATAATAAAGCGCGTCAGGCGACAATCACCAGAGAGGTGTCGGAGATAGTCGGTGGCAGAGAGGCGTTGGAAACACACGCATAATTTATTTAATCGTAACACTTATATCACATAACAGTATGAATGGAACAGTAACAGAAATAATCGGTCCGATTGTAGACGTACTCTTTAATGAGAAGCGTCCAAACATTAATGAAGCGCTTATCATTGAAAAAAGCGACACACACGAGCGCATAACACTTGAGGTGACATCGCACTTGGGGTTGGACCGCGTGCGCGCAATTGCAATGAACGAAACCGCGGGGCTTTCAAGAGGCGCAGGCGTGCGTGCCACAGGCGCTCCAATTTCAGTACCGGTTGGCGAGAAAACACTCGGGAGATTGTTCAATGTATTGGGAGAAACAATTGATGGAAAAGAATTATTACCACAAGACACTCCTCGTTCATCTATTCATCGCGACCCTCCGGCGTTTGACGAGCAAACCACAAAGACAGAGGTATTTGAAACAGGTATTAAAGTGATTGACCTGATGATTCCTTTTTTGAAAGGCGGGAAAGTCGGATTGTTCGGTGGCGCCGGTGTTGGCAAAACGGTGCTTATTCAAGAACTTATAAGAAATGTTGCCACAGAGCATAGCGGATATTCGGTTTTTGCCGGTGTGGGCGAGCGCGTTCGCGAGGGGAATGACCTGTATCACGAAATGAGTGAATCCGGCGTACTTGAAAAAACCGCTCTGGTATTTGGGCAAATGAATGAGGTGCCGGGTGCCAGAGCGCGCGTTGCGCTCACCGGACTCACCCAAGCAGAGCATTTTCGTGATGAGGGTGGCAAGGATGTTTTGTTTTTCATGGACAATGTGTTTCGTTTTATTCAGGCTGGCTCGGAAGTTTCTTCATTGCTTGGACGTGTGCCAAGCGCCGTGGGGTATCAGCCGACGCTTGCGGAAGAAATGGGAAAATTGCAAGAACGTATCACTTCCACAAAAAAGGGTTCCATAACCTCGGTGCAGGCGGTATATGTGCCGGCTGACGACTTGACCGACCCGGCTCCCGCGACTACTTTTGCTCACTTGGATGGCACTGTGGTGCTCGCGCGCTCACTTGCCTCCGTAGGTATTTATCCGGCAATTGACCCGCTTGATTCTTCTTCCTCCGCACTTTCTCCGGAAGTTGTCGGCGAAGAACATTACATGGTGACAAACGAGGTAAAGCAAGTATTGCAACGATACAAAGATCTTCAAGACATCATCGCCATTTTGGGCATTGAAGAGCTTTCCGAAGAAGATAAACTTTCCGTTGCCCGCGCACGTAAATTGCAAAGATTTCTTTCGCAACCGTTTTTTGTCGGTGAGGTATTTACCGGAACACCCGGGCAATATGTTTCTCGCGAAGAAACCGTTCGCGGTTTCAAAGAAATCATTTCGGGGATGCATGATGACAAACCGGAAGATGCTTTCTATATGAAAGGCGGTATTGACCAAGTCAAATAATCTCTATGGCGAAAGTCTTTCATCTTACCGTTGCCCGCATAGGCGAAAATGTATTTGATGGCGAGGCGGTTTCTTTAACAGTGCCGGGTACCGAGGGCGTATTTACGGTTTTGTCCGGACACGAACCACTCGTTTCCGAATTGACGATGGGAGAAGTTCGCTTTGAGGCGGCAAATGGAAAACACTACCATATCCCGGTTCGCGACACATCGCTTGTTGAGATATCACACAATCAGGCAACTATTCTTTTATAAACTACACAATGAGGGGTTTATGAGGGGTTTCGTAAACCCCTCATAAACCGAAACCCCTCGTAAACGTAAATTTCGTACACAATGAGGGGTTTACGAAACCCCTCATTGCTTTCCACCTTTCTCAGCAATCCTATTTTCAAATAAAGAAACAATCTTTGAAGTAATAGCTAAAACCCCTCCTTCTTTAATTATTGGTAGGTATTTTTTAATAAACAAGTAAGAGGCTGTCTTTGGGTTTAAATATCTTCGTTTTTATAGTTTTTATCATCATATTTTTTTAAATTTTCGAGTAAGTTGAAATTAGATAAAAATTGAAAGTAAACACTCAATGTATACCAATCAAATATTATTTCTTATGTACTCTTTCAATTGAGTGCTATTTGAACTTATATTATAAAAACTACTATCAGTACCCTTACTCTCTAGATCCTTAAATCTTTCTTCCTTTTCGGGAGTAAAACCGAGTGCCTCATTTATTGTATGTTCAAATTTCACCGGTAATGCTGTTTCCATAACTATCATAGGAACCCCATCATCAACCTTATATCGCTTTGCCACGGTTACCGCATCCGCCGTATGCGGGTCAATAATTGTTTTTGCTTCATCGTATACTGATTTAATTGTATGTATTCTATTTTGATGAGTGGAACTTCCTTGGAAGATTCCATTCTCAACAAAAATATCTGTGCTCATTCCAAATTTCATAAGATCAACTTTCCCTTCACTGGAAAATTCTTTCATATATTCTTTCACAGAGAGTGGATTTCTATCCAAAAAATCAAATACTAATCTTTCATAATTTGATACCTTTGAGATATCCATTGAAGGACTGGAGGTAATGTGAGCTGCAATTAATTCATACACTCCCGTCTTAATTAATTTCGCCATAACATCATTCTCATTTGTTGCAACAATTAATTTTCTAATTGGAACGCCTATTTTTCTGGCAATATAACCAGATAAAATATTTCCCAAATTTCCTGTTGGAACAACAAAATCTACTTCTTGTCCAATTTCTGATGCTACTTGTAAATAACCAGACACAAAATAAGGAACTTGTGATGAGATTCTTCCCCAATTAATTGAATTCACCGCACCTAAAGTAGAGAATTCTGGGTCTTGTTTTAATTCTTTCACCAAATCTTGGCAATCATCAAATCTACCATCAATACTGATATTAAAGATATTGCCACCGGTGAAAGCCCTCATTTGTGCTTTTTGAAAATTGCTCATTCCTACTTGTGGACTAAGCATAAATAATTTTATTCTATCCAACCCCTTCACTGCTGCTTCTGCTGATGAACCTGTATCTCCAGAAGTGGCTCCTAAAATTACTAAATTTTTATTCCTACTATTCAGCTCATAATTTATTTCCTGTCCCAATTGTTGCAGTGCTATATCTTTAAATGAAGCCGTTGGACCAAGTGATAGATTTTCTAAAAATAAATCTGCGCCGATTTGCCTAAGGGGAACAAAATTCCCATCTGAAGTGTGAAATTTAGCTTTAGTATAAGCATTTTGTAATAGCACTTTTAATGCAGCATCAGGAATTGCATTTCCAACAAATTTTTTTTTAATTTCAAAAGCTAATTCAAGATATGATTTACTTTTTAATGCGATTAAATCATCTTTGGTTAATTGTGGATACTCGGTTGGCACATACAATCCTCCATCTGGAGCCAGTCCATTCAGTAAGGCATCCGTATAAGAAATTGATTTTTTCTCTTTGTCTCTCGTACTTATTAATCTACCAACCATATTTACATTATATCATTTATATAAACCTGGTTTCAAACTTTTAACGCAACGACATTGTTAATAACTTCATTAGGTTTACTATATTTTAACACAGCCCGCAAATTAAAGGGGTCAGGTACCTTTAGGAATCAAAGGTACCTGACCCCTTCAACCTGATTAGAGGTGCCTATGGTAGGTGCTCACTTTTCTTAAAAAGGAGAAGTAAAATGAAATATCTCGGAAAAATCTGGTCGGTTTGGTACCTGGCCAGAAAATGTAAGGATATTTCCGTCGCGGAGCGGGAGTATTATGCAGCTCCAGCAGGTCCCGAGGAAAGAATCTGGGAAAGGAGGCGAAAGATTCTCGCCCGTCGGGCGGTGGTGAAGGAGGCTGCCAAGTGCACCGATGCTGCCACCGCAAAGAATAAGTGCGAGACGGCTTATGGTGCCCTGGCGAAGAAAAAATGGGAGGAGCGATGGATTGAGCTTCATTATGGGTTGTAACATCAAGGGGGCACCACGAAACTTGCGGTGCCCTTATTTTTTGAGCAATTGGGTAAGTCAATTGGGTAAGTCTGACTTACCCAATTGCCGGGCGGGGCTGGTGGTGCGAGTATAGCGCATTGTACTTTCGCTTCATTGTGTTACGCCTACCCTCGCATAACAGCAGATATGAGGTTCGACCCTTACTAGGTTGCATAAGTCTGACCTATGCAACCCCTCCACTGCACTACAAGAGAATCTCGTAAAACTACAGTGAGTAGGCGAAATTGAGAAAAGTCATTGCTGTGATAAGGTTTATATGATTCTATGTAGTTAACATAATTATGGACGAAATAAAACTTGGAAAATATAAGCACTATAAAGGGAAACAATACGAGGTTATTGGTCTTGCAAGGCATAGCGAAACACTTGAACAGTTAGTAATTTACAAGGCACTTTATTCTTCCGAAGAATTTGGCAACAATGCTTTATGGGTAAGACCAAAAAAATGTTTTTCCAAACTGTTACTATTAATGGGAAAGATGTTCCGCGTTTTAAGTATCTTGGATAGGGCGGAATTTCTCTCAATACAAAAGAATACTTGTGTCTAAAACACTATTCCCGTGGAGCTCGTCTTCGCGGGAGAGCGCGAGTGCAGCGAGTTTATAAAATTTCGTATGACGCACAAGAAATTGTTACGATATAAGCACAGGGTTAGATAAGAATCAGTTGAGTGAAATAATGAAAAATTCTTTTATCCCAGCGGGCAAATTTAATCGAAAAAGTTTAATCAATAATCATAAAATTTATGTCTATTGAAAGTCAAACACCTGAATGCAATAAACCTCAACAAGAACAAGGAGAAACATTTAGTCCGACTTTAGATGGATTTTTGAATGCCTTACAACAAGAAGGTGTTAACACGTTGCCTGCTGAGATGATAAAAAAACAACTTGATGACACTGGTGTTGCAATTGTTACGCGTGATTTTAATTGTGGCATCCGGATTTCTAGAAGTGGATCAAAATCTCGTAGCTGCCAATGTCTGACTTGGACAACAAACAGTTTGAAAGATCCCAATCATCCCTTATCACAAAAATTTGCAAGGAAGGACATAATAATCGGTTAAATTTTTTCCGATTAAATAATTTGCTATCGCGAATTAAGAATTTTTCATTACAATGAATAAGCACTTTCAATTACTGTAGATTGGCCTGGGCCAGACCATGCAAAACGATTGAAAGCATTTTCAGAAGATATGCATGCAAAATCGCGCTGGAAAAACGTATGGCCACCATTCGTGCCATTGAAACTGAATATAATCAGGCAACTATTCTTTTATAAACTACACAATGAGGGGTTTACGAAACCCCTCATTAAATGCTCTTGACCCCGTTTTCACAGCTCACGCATAAAAAAACCCCACGTTGTTTTGCGGGGCTCGTTGTCCTTTTCATTTCTTATTATTTTTTTGGAGTCAACAGTCAGTCGTTTGACGCAATTCGTTCCTTGAGTTGCTTCATCGCAACTTCAAAGAGTGTCATCGCCATGTCAGCGGCTTGAGTTTCAAGTCTCGCAAGTCTATCGGCATCAACGCTTGGAATTGGAACCTGTACCGCTTGATAGTCAAGCTCTGGAGCGATGGTCCCCTCCAGAATCTTGTCCCAAAGGGCAATCGCTTCCTCTTTCGTAGGGGCGCTCACCGCCACATTTGTTCTTTCCTGAGCACGATCATTAGCTGGAAAAAATTCAACAACCCCCTCAGCCGTACCAAGGCGGTATAATCCGGATCTGCGTCTCAGACCACTAATTGAACATAGCGAGTTTATTTCAACTCGCATAACATGTTTCCTGAGGTATTCAAGAGGTTCTGCCCACCTCCCAGTGGCAGATATTACAGGATTCCCATTTTCAATATGAACAAACGTATTACCGATACGATAACTTTCGCCACCGTCTCGGTATGTCTTTTTGCTCATCTCAAGCCCGTCAGCTTTTAGAAAGAACTTAATATCCATTTTGGTCACCTTTCATGTTTTGTATCCTTGTGCCCTTCTAAAGGATTCATAATCATCAACGAGGCAGGGCTAACCTCTAAGCACAATAGTAGTATATATCTAAACATATGTCAACCCTCTGTACGCGTCCACCACACGGAGTACTCTTTAGCTGATAATAGTGAAGAAACGGTCCTTGACCACGTTCCCCCAGCGCGCCCTTCGGGCGCGCTGGGGGAATAGCAAGTTCAACATGAAGATGGTATACTGCTTGCATTATGTCAGTAAAACATTTTCTTTTGCGCCAATTCGCAAAACATAAAATGAAAGATGTCCCGGAAGGGCAACGCGAACAGATATTAACGCTTCTTGAGAAAAATCCGGAACTTTTTAAAAAAATAGGTGATGAAATTGAGCGTCGCACCAAGGGCGGAGAACCACAAACCAAAGCAACCATAGAAGTAATGAAAAAATACCGTACGGAGCTTTCCACCTTGATGAATAAATAAATAGTATGACCTTATTTGTCATTATCACCGCAGTTTCCGTGGTACACGCACTAAGTGCTTTCCTTGGCGCCGCAAGTATCACCATTGCGCAGTGGCAGTATTTTCGTGCACGACGAGATGGGCACATTGATGAAGGAGAACGCGCGCATCTTGTCACACTTTTTTTCTCTGTTCGGTATGCACTGGTAACTTTTATTATCACACATCTTATACTTGGATTGTTGCTTCTAACCGTCCCGCACGTGTTTACGGGAAGATTTATAGAAATGTATTTGTTTGAATTTGGTGTCGCGGTGGTACTTGCGGTTACATCATGGCTTCGTTTTCATGCACGCATTCCTTTTTGGGCGGGCTCGGCGATTGCATTTGTAGGATGGTGGTATCTCGCGGAAATAGATCTCGGATATCTGGTCATCACCGGAGCAGTTTCCGCGACGCTTGGTTTTATCGCAAACATCATTATTGTTGCAGGATTGTTCGCGGTGGCACATTGGGCACTTGATAAGGTTGTTCATCGCGCATAAACACAGTATCTATGTTATCTATCGGTATAGTAGGGTTGCCGAACGTGGGGAAGTCAACACTTTTCAACGCGCTTACAAAAGCAAGCGTTCCGGCGGAGAATTATCCATTTTGTACCATTGACCCATCGGTTGGGGTGGTGCAAGTTCCCGATATTCGTCTTGACCGCCTCGCAGAGTTTTCGCAAAGCAAAAAGAAAACAAACACAGCGATAGAATTTGTGGATATAGCTGGCTTGGTCAGCGGAGCGTCAAGTGGTGAAGGGCTTGGAAATAAATTTCTTTCTCATATTCGCGAAGTAGATGCTATTCTTGAAGTTGTCCGTTTTTTTGATGATATTGATATTGCACATGTGTATGATGAAGTAGATCCGACACGTGATATTGAAGTTATAAATCTGGAATTAGTGCTTGAAGACCAGTCGCAAGTCGCACGCAGAAGAGAAAAGCTAGTGCGTGAGATACGCGCCAACGCTCCCGGAGCCCTCAAAGAAGACGCGGTTCTGGAGCGTATTGAGCAGACACTTTTGGAAGGAAAGCTTTCGCGTACTTTGGAGCTCACGGAAGAAGAAAGTGAATATATTGCACACTTGAATTTACTTACTCGCAAGCCGATATTGTACGCGTGCAATGGAAAGTCGGGAGGGTACACACTTTCTGAGTTGGCGGACGGGCGAGCGCAAAAAGCATATGATCTTATTGAATCACTTGGTTCTAGGGTGGTGCATGTTGATGCTGTCACTGAGCACGAATTAAACGACGTTTCTCAAGAGGATAAAACAATGTTCCGCCAAGAATTAGGCGTGCCAAATGATGGTCTTTCAGAGCTTATAAGCACCGCGTACGATACGCTTGGGCTGATTACATTTTTTACAACCGGTACGGACGAAAGTCGCGCGTGGACTGTTCAAAAAGGTGCAACCGCGCCTATTGCCGGAGCGACAATACACAGCGATTTTCGTGATAAATTTATACGTGCGGAGGTTATCCAATATGACAAACTTCTCTCCGCCGGTTCATATCAAACCGCAAGAGAGAAAGCGCTTATTCAAACAGAAGGAAAAGAATATGTTGTTCAAGACGGTGATGTGATGGTTTTCTTGCATAGTTAATCAAAATATTTTTTATTTAACACCCACACCGGGCTTTTTCGCATGCGAAAAAGCCCGGTGTGGGTGCCAGTGTTCCATTTTTTGTTTGTAGTGTACTATATGAGCATATGAATGATACAGTATTGTCGGAGCCAAAAAAGACGCACCCGCGTTTTGTGCGATGGGCGCTTCTTATCGCGATTGTTATTGTGCTCAATATATTCTTTTTTGTATTTCAGCAAAATATATTCCCCTCGCCCAAATATGATACATATTGTCCTCAACCGACACAAAAAGCATTTACCGAAAAGGCATGTGTCGCGCAACAGGGCGTATGGAATGCTTATCCTCCAGTGTCGCCGGGGGTTACGTCGTCAAAATCACAAATAACCGGATATTGCGATTATTACGCATCGTGCCAACCAAAATATGAGAGTGCGCGCTCAACGCAACACCTCTATGCTTTTGCGCTTCTTATGGTGCTTGGTATTACAGCTCTTGTTATTGGATTTATGCCTATCGGTTCATCCATTGTATCTTCCGGTCTTTCCTATGGTGGCGTACTGGCACTTTTAATTGCTTCAATGCAATATTGGAGCGATGCGGGAAGTTTATTGCGTCTTGGCATCTCCGCGGTTGCGCTGGCAATTTTGATTTATGTGGGCATGCGTAGTTTCAAAGATGCGCCCACGCGCTAATCTGACATATGGCAACGCGCAGTTACGATCACAAACATATTGAAGCGACAGCGCAAGAAAAATGGCGCGCGGATAATTTATATCAAGCGGATATATCTGATTCTTCCGACGTGTCGTATTATTTGTTAGTTGAGTTTCCATATCCATCCGGAGATTTACATATAGGTCACTGGTATGCGTTTGCGATGCCAGATATATATGCTCGCGTATTGCGCATGCAAGGGAAAAACGTTTTATTTCCAATCGGGTTTGATGCGTTTGGTCTTCCGGCTGAAAATGCGGCAATCAAGCGCGGTCTTGACCCAAAAAAATGGACATACGATAACATGAATGTCATGCGTGCACAGCTTCGGCACATGGGAGCTTCTTTTGACTGGTCAAAAGAAGTGGTTACGTGTGAACCGGAGTATTATCGCTGGACGCAATGGCTTTTTACCAAGTTGTATGAACATGACCTGGCGTACCGAGCGAACGCTTCGGTGAAGTGGTGTCCAAAAGATAAAACCGTACTTGCCAATGAGCAGGTTGCAAACGGTTTTTGCGAGAGATGCGGAACAGAGGTGGAAGAGCGACATCTTACACAGTGGTTTTTACGAATTACGAACTATGCGGACAGACTTTTGAAAGATCTTGATGAGCTCCCTTGGAAAGAAGACATCAAAGATGCTCAGAGTGCATGGATTGGAAAAAGCACAGGAGCGTATCTTGCATTTAAAATTTCATCGCAAGAAGATCCTTTACGTGTATTTACCACTCGTCCTGATACCATATATGGTGTTACCTATGTGGTTGTTGCTCCGGAGCACCCGCTTGTAAAAAAACTCATTGATGATGGCTCCATAAGTAATGTAAAAGAAGTGCAAGAATATCTTGAAAAAACAGCCAGGAAAACAGAGCGCGAGCGCAGTGAAAACAAAGAAAAAACCGGAGTGGTTCTTGAGGGTGTAACTGCAACACATCCTGCAACTAAAAAAATTATTCCAATATATATCGCCGACTATGTTATAGGATCATACGGAACAGGAGCAGTGATGGCAGTTCCCGCGCACGATGAAAGAGATTTTGATTTTGCATATGTACATGGTCTTCCTTGTGTGGTTGTCATAAAAGCAACAGATAATGATACATTGCCGATGACGCGCGCCGGAAAACTGGTTAACTCAGATTCTTTTTCCGGGCGCGATAGTGTGGAGGCGCAGACGGATATGATAGACGCTGTTGGTGGTGAGAGTGCAACACAATATCGTTTGCGGGACTGGCTCATTTCGCGCCAGCGATATTGGGGGTGTCCAATTCCAATTGTGTATGACCCACAAGGAAATCCACATGCAATTCCTGAAGAACACTTGCCGTGGAAACTTCCGACTGACATTGATTTTGCACCAACTGGGAAATCTCCGCTTGCAACTTCCGTGGAATTATTAGAACGTACAGAGCGCATATTTGGAAAAGGGTGGAAACCGGAATGTGACACGTTTGATACTTTTGTGGATTCATCATGGTATTTTCTTCGTTATCTTGATTGTAAAAACGCAGATGCTTTTTCAAGCAGTGTTGCAATGAAAAAATGGCTACCGGTTGACCGTTATTCTGGCGGAAGTGAGCACACAACAATGCATCTTCTCTATGCGCGATTTTTTCATAAGGCACTTTATGATCTTGGTTTTGTTCCAACAAAGGAACCATTCAATGAGCGGTTCAATCGTGGGATTATTATGGGTCCGGACGGACACAAGATGAGTAAGTCAAAAGGAAATGTGATAAACCCGGATGATTTTGTGAAAAAATATGGAGCAGACGCAGTTCGTATTTATCTTGCGTTTATAGGTCCATATAATGAAGCCGGAAGTTATCCATGGAACCTTGATGGGGTAAAAAGTATGCGTCGCTTTCTTGAGCGCGTATACGCACTTGAGGAGAAAGTAGCTGACATTCCAGAGCAAAATGAAATTACCGTTATGCTTTCTCAAACAGCCGAAAAAGTTTCAGAAGACGCACAGCGTTTTAAATTTAATACTGCAATCTCGGCGCTTATGATTGCACTGCGAGCGCTGGAAGGTGGCGCATCGCTCGCAAAAGAATCGTATCTTACTTTTCTAAAATTACTTGCCCCATTTGCTCCGCATCTTACTGAACATGTGTGGGAACTTCTCGCACAAGAGGGAAGTATTCATAGTGTGTCGTGGCCACAGAGTGCAGTTGCGAAGGCATCTGAGAGCGATACGGTAGTGGTGCAAATAAACGGAAAGCGTAGAGGTGAAATTACGCTACCGATTGGTGCAGATGAAAACACTGCGTTCGCATCCGCATCCAATATTCCATTTGTAGCGGAAGCGCTTAAAAACGGGAAACCCAAGCGTATTATTTATGTGCCGGGACGTATTATCAACCTAGTGCTGTAGTGTTATAAACGCGTGCTCGACAAAGATTTTTTAGTTTACGCGCACATAAGCATTTTGCTTATGTGCGCGTCCTTGCGTTGCAGTATTTTATTGTAAACGTTGTTTTATAAAACGAAACAAAAACGGGATAAATGAGATGAGTATAATGATGAATGTGAGGGGAATCAGGTAGTGTTGTATGCCGGGGATATAATTACCAAGCGCGTAACTTATCATAATGATAAGTGATACCCACAATATGCCACCTAAGATATTGTATCGTACGAATTTTGTATAGTTCATCTTTCCCACACCTGCCAATGTCGGCACGATGGTGCGTATTATTGGGACGAAGCGTGCCAATATGATTGTGTATCCGCCCCAGCGCGCGTAAAAAAGTTCGGTACGAGTGATGTATTCTTTTTTGATGAGCTTGGGATACTTGTGTAGGAGCGCCGTGCCACCGCGTTTGCCAATCCAATAGCCGGTACTGTCTCCGGCAATGGCTGCGACGGCGGAAATGATAAATAGCAAAAATGGATTGAACATTCCTTGCGCGGAAAGAAGCCCTGCCGCAAAAAGTAGGCTATCACCGGGCAAAAATATACCAAGTAAAATTCCGGATTCCGCAAAAAGGATACTGGCAATGCCTATGTATCCTACTGAGATAACAAACGTGCTGGGATTGAATGTGGTGAGTAAGTGTATAAGTTGAGTCATGGCGTGTAGTCGTATTTAACCACGGGGCGTCTTTTGTGTATACTGATTACATGACCCGTCTTTTCTTTCAGTGGGTACTCGCCACCCTTTCGGTTGTGGTAGCTTCGTATGTGGTTCCCGGAGTGCATACGACAATTATACCTGCGTTTATTTTTGCGGTTGTGCTTGCGGTGATAAATCTGTTGGTACGTCCGGTTATTTCAATAATCGCATTGCCACTGACTTTCATTACACTTGGTTTTTTTGCGCTTGTAATAAACGCAGGGCTTGTGTTACTTGCCGCATATATAGTGCCGGGATTTTCAATCGCCGGGTTTTGGCAAGCATTCATTTTCTCAATAATCCTCTCGCTTATAAACATGCTATTTGGAGTTCGGTTTCTAAAGAGGTAGTATGTAGATGTGTGAATGGGTTTTGGGTTATGGGCTATGGGTTTAGCCCCCGCCCCGGCGCCGGAGGCGCCGGGGCGGGGGCACAAAAAGCGCCAACTATCTATAAAATTCACACATATTTCATCTATGGGCGTGTAGCTCAATTGGTTAGAGCTCTGAGCTTATACCTCAGCGGTTCCAGGTTCGAGTCCTGGCACGCCCACTAATATAAAAATTATTTACATGTTGTAATAGGCACTGAAGAATATACACATCACATTCATTGCAAAAAACATTGTGTGGGGTAAACTTGTGTTGAGGGTATCGTAGAGGATAGTATATTATACATCTTAAGTTAAGCATAAAAATATGAAAATAGCACAAAGTAACACTAGGGAACAGTTTCCATTAAGTACTCGGAAAATTTTAAAGAAAACAATCGCGAACTCTTTGATTTGGGCAATTCTATTGTTTATTGTTTTCGTTGTTACTAGCTTAGCTGGAATGGAAATACTCTCAGTGATTACACTTGCTTTGATGTTCATTATGATTTTTTTAATATATCTATATCAGAGTTGGTATTTTGCAGTTTATTTTTACGACTTAACCCAGGACTATATTGTCATAAAAAAGGGACCAATCACTCCGCAAGAAATTACCATTCCATACGAGCGTGTTCAGGACGTCTATGTTGACCAGGATCTACTGGATAGAATTTTGAGAATCTATGATGTTCATTTATCAAGTGCTACGGTTTCTTCGGGAATGGAAGCGCACATTGACGGTGTTGAGAAACCGGCTGCCGATGGTTTGCGAGCAATACTGTTGCAAACGGTGAGTGAACGTATCAGCAAAAGAAAAGCTCCGGCTCCACCGCCAGCTTCAGTACCAACCTCATCGCAATCGCCCGCTCAGCCACAAGTCTAATAATAATCTCAAAAGATAAATATATGCCAAATAATGAAATCCTGAATTACATCAAGACCGGTCTTGCGAATGGTGAAAACAAAAAAGAAATGACAGATGCATTACTTAGTGCCGGCTGGGGAAGTGGCGATATCCAAGAAGCTATTGATACTTTTCCTACTGTAGCGCCTTCAGCGTCTACCGTTCAATCTGTTCCGGTTCAATCGGTGTCTGTAAATGCCCCCGCAAATAAAACAATCACCGAGAAAGACTATCCCATCACAACGCGTTGGATTCTTAAGAATCCAATCATTGTGTTGTTTCTTGGTATTATCATGTTTCTTACTGGCGATATTTTAAATTCTACGCTGGCAGTGCTTGCAGCATTCATCTATATATTTGTTGGCTATATCATAAGGGCAAATTTCCACTATTCATTGGATGACAAATATTTTCACATTAAACAAGGAGTTATATCAAAGACACAGAGAAATTTACCCTATGGTGTTATTCAGGATGTATTTGTAAAACAAAACCTGTTTGATAGAGTTTTTGGCATTGCTTCTTTAAGAATTGAAAATGCGTCACAGTTGGGTGGTAAAAGTGGTGGCAAAGCAAGCTGGTTAAATAAAAGTTATGGTATGGGTTCATATAGTGGAAGGGATGGCGTAGGGTCTTCCGGAAATAAGATAAACCTTCCCGGTCTTAAAAAACAAGATGCAGAGGTGTTAAAGAAAATCATTCTTCAAAAAATGAAAGAGAATCCTATTGAGGAATCCGGGTTGTAATACGCTTGTAAACCGGGGTGGTAAAAAATCAAGCTGATGGAAACTCCGCAATAAATTGTGAGCCCTTTCCAGTACCATCACTTTGCGCATGTACAGTTCCTTTGTGTGCCTCAATGATACTTTTTGCAATATAAAGTCCGTAACCGGTTGAGTGCGCATTTACTTTTATAGAATCTTTTCCATGTCCACCCTCAGTGAAAAGGCGTTTTTTATCCTCATCGTTAATTCCAACCCCGGTATCCTTTACTGAAAAAATAATTTTTCCGGAAGAGTCTTTACTAAGCGAAACAACAACACTTCCTTTAATCGTGTATGCAATAGCATTTCCGATGAGATTGCGAAATACATGTTCGCTGAGTTTATCCGCATCTGCAGAAATCATATATTGCCCGACATTCTCATCAATTGAAAG
>DRJB01000061.1 GCA_011052355.1 Candidatus Kaiserbacteria bacterium | reverse complement strand
GTGTAGCCAAGCGTCCATGCATCTCTAAAGTTATTGGTGGTGCCGGTCTTTACCGCAACATCGTACCCGGGAAAATTAAGGGGGTTGATAGGTGGGTATTCAGGATAGCGAGCGGTATTGTTTGAAAGCATGTCTGATATATCATTTGCAACAAGAGCGGGTATAATTCTTACTGGACTATACGTATATTGTTCCAAAACAGAGCCGTCAGGTTTTGTTACAGAAAGGATTGATGCGGTTTTATTATGAATACCGCCCGTGGCAAATATGCCATATGCGTCCACCATATCCAGCAGTCGCACATCGGCGGCGCCAAGTGCAAAAGAAAGCCCGTATTTTTTTGATGCTTGTATGGTGGTAAGTCCGGCTGCGCGTACAAGATCTATAACCGGCTGTATACCATCCAAATAAAGCACCTTCACCGCCGGTATATTGATTGATTGTGCAAGCGCCGTGGTGAAGGTCATTGGTCCACGATATTTATTGTCAAAGTTTACCGGTGCATAGCAGGGTGGTTTATTATTGTGGTTATCTTTCGGTTTACACAGTGTTGAGAACTGTGTCGGAAGATCAAAGATGACGGTCTTTCTGGTAAATCCTTTCTCAAGAGCAACAGCATACACAAAAGGTTTAAATGTTGAGCCCGGCTGTCGCAGTGCGAGTGTGTCATTGAAATTCCCATCGTTCTTTATATTAAAATAATCCGGGGACCCGACCATGGCGAGAATTTGCCCGGTTGAGGGATCTATGGCAACCGCCGCGGCATTTTTTGCGCCAAAGTTTTTAATGTTTTCTTTTGCATACGTTGCTATTATTGATTGCATTTTTTCTTGAAGAGGGACATTCAGTGTGGTTATCACTTTTAGCCCACCTTGCAGGGCTTGTTGCCCATATTTATTTTTTAAATTACCAAGAACATAAAATACAAAATGTGGCGCTATAATCCCAGAGTTTTTTATTGGATAAAAAGTTACCTTTTCGTTGGTTGCTTGAGTATATTGTGATGCGGTGATAGAGCCGACATCTTTCATGCGTTGCAACACAAGATTTTTTCTTTGCCTCAATTCTTTTACATGTTGCCCATAAGGGGAATAGTATGTGGGAGCTTGCAGTAGTGCGGCAAGATATGCCGCCTGCGCAATATCAATGTCGGCGGCACTTTTGTGGAAAAAGGCTTCACTTGCGGCACCGACCCCATACAATGTTCCACCAAACGGCATGTCGTTGAGATACGTGTTCAGTATCTGGTCTTTTGAATATTTTTGTTCAAGCTTTATGGCGAGCACCCACTCATGTATTTTACGCACCACACTTTTTTTGTCGGTAAGAATGGTATTTTTGACCACTTGTTGAGTGATGGTGGAGCCACCCTGTGTGAATGACCCACCAAAAAGATCAACGAGCATCGCGCGCAGTATTGATGAAATGCGAATTCCACCATGGCTGTAAAAACTGGAGTCTTCAATGGCGATAACCGCCTTTTGTATATTTGGAGAAATACTTGAGAGGGGTATAACGCTTCTTTTTACATCCCGTCCATAATCATAGAGTAGTATTTTTCCCGTACGGTCATAAAGTTTGGTTGACTGCACCACCTGGCGGTTTGTAAATGAGGTTATGTCAGGTACGGGAGTAAATGATGCCCACAGTACGATTGTTCCGGCAAGGAAGAAAAATAACCCGATTAGAATTAAAAAAAGAACAAAAAATGGGCGAGGTCTGCCCGCTTTTTGTTTGTGCAATGTGTGTGTCGCCTTTGTTTTTTTCTTCATGGGTGGTTTTGTATGGTATTAATACTACCATGGGCGGCATACGTATGTATGCCGCCCATGGTAGTGAGCCCCAGATTTTTATTTATTCATCATCGTCACTCTCACCAAAGCCCATTGTGTTTGGATTGTCGGGGTCTTCACCCTCCTCGTTGTCATCACCGAACTCGCTAATCTCATCATTATTTCCGCTAATATAATCAACCATGTTTTATATGTGGTTATCTTGAATAAATCTCACGTATTCGTTACATGCGGAAAGTCGCCCCCAAGTAACGAATATTCATTATTTTCAACGAAAATAATTTTTTTTCAATACCCTATTATCGCAAGTGTGGATAACCTTCCGCAAGCGCCGTGATACCAAGTGCAATAGCGTCAATCTCATCATCAAAACGTTTTTGTTTCGGAAGCGCTATCAGTTTTTCAACCATACGTGCAACCGCCTCTTTTTTTGCGTTTCCATATCCGGTTACCGCAAGTTTTACTTCCTGTGGGGAATATTCGGTTACCGGAACGTTATTGATACTTGCCGCAACAAGCACCACACCACGCGCATGCGCAACATTGAGAGCGGTCTTTTTATTTACACTGAAAAAAAGTGTCTCAACTGCGACAATATCCGGATGATGTTTTCGTATTGCCGTGTTAACCGCATAAAAAACTTCCGCAAGGCGATTTGGAAGTTCTCCTTCTTTTGGTATCACACACTCTCCATATATAAATTCCGGGTTTGATGCGGTACCGCTTACCGCCGCCATACCGAGGCGATCAAAGCCCGGGTCAATCGCCAGTATCTTCATACCCGATGGCATTTGTGTACACACACTGCACATCGTCGTGCTCATCAAGCGAA
The DNA here is from genome assembly GCA_011052355.1 of Candidatus Kaiserbacteria bacterium. Classification (GTDB taxonomy): domain Bacteria; phylum Patescibacteriota; class Minisyncoccia; order Phycocordibacterales; family Phycocordibacteraceae; genus C7867-001. Next base: position 19,904 of record DRJB01000061.1, on the reverse strand, counting down.
GAGAGCACATCACTTATCTTCTCCTCATCATCGGGTGTGGCGGTTAGCAGGGTCTGTTCGTTTGGAACATAAGAATTATCATCGGTTTTCTTGAATGCCCACACCGCAGCACCCGGCGACGCAAGCTCTATTTCGCGCTTGAGAAGCAGGTGTTTTATTTCTTGGGTGGTACGGTTTTTGTTATCGGTAAGAACATCAATAAGTATGGCAACACCGCCCGGTCCGTAGCACTCATACATAATCCGTTCAAGTGTTGTTGCGTCTTTTGATATACCCTTTGCAACCGCCCGGTCAATATTATTTTTGGGCATGTTTGCCGCTTTTGCTCTGTCAATCGCCGTTTTTAGCGCGGGCATGGTAACATCACCGCCGGCATGTTTTGATTCAAGCGCTATGAGTTGTGAAAAACGAGAAAACGTCTTGCTTTTCACAGCATCGGTTACCGCTTTCTGTCTTTTTATTTGTGACCATTTGCTGTGTCCCGACATAGGTAACTTTTATTATATGTAAAAACCACTAGCAAGTATTATAGCAAAGTATTCCCGATGTTTGAAATATACTCTCTCCCATTCATTGAAAGTATGCGTCCGCGCGCAGACCGTTCAATGAAGCCAAGACGAAGTAAAAAGGGTTCGTACACCTGTTCAAGGGTTTCCACATCTTCATGCAGTGCCGCGGCAAGGGAGCGTACACCCACCGGTCCGCCACGGAAACCACGCTCTATGGTTTGGAGATAGCGTCGGTCATCTTTGGTAAGTCCATATTTATCTACCCCGAACATTTGGCACGCCTCGTCACACATGGAAACGGAAAAGTCTTTTTCATAAACCTCTCCAAAGTCGCGAATGCGTTTGAGAAGTGCGTTCGCAGTTCTCGGTGTTGCTCTGCTACGCGATGCGATGCGTTGCAACACCTCTTTCGGAGCAGATAACCCCAAAAGTTTTGCGGAATTGGCAAGTATGTCTTCTATGTGTGTGTCATTATAAAAATCAAGCTGGTAGACACCTCCACTAAATCGCGAACGGAGAGGTCCGGAAACTTTTGCTACGCGCGTGGTGGCACCAACCAACATAAATGGTGGAAGAGATAATTCAACAGTTCGCGCCGACGGCCCTTTCCCAAGAACAATATCAAGAGTGCCGTTTTCAAGAGCGGGATATAAGAGCTCTTCTATTTTGTGTGACAGTTGGTGAATCTCGTCTATAAACAACACGGTGTTCGGTTCAAGATTTGTAATAATTGCGGCGAGGTCGCCAGCGCGTTCAATGGCAACACCGGAAGTGCTTTTGAGTGGCGCTCCAATTGTTTTTGCGATGAGGTGAGCCAGTGTTGTTTTTCCAACGCCTGGTGGTCCGTAAAACAGCATGTGTTCCGGAACCTCGGAGCGTTTTTTTGCAGCCTCCAGAATAATATGTATGCTTGATTTTACTTGTTCTTGCCCGATGTACTCTTCCCACAGTTTTGGGCGAAGAGCCGAATCAAGAGACTGGTCTGGGGGGGTTGTTTTTGAGGTACTTGACATATACTTTTTATATGATACCATTCTACCATACGGAGAGATGATCCGTAAGGTCCTTTTGAGATGTTTGCTCAAAAAGGAATTTTCTTTTTTATTCCGCATACAACCCTCCAAGCAAGGCTTGACGGCTTATCGGTGGTTCCCCGAGGATCTTTCTCTGGTGTATAGACTTGTCTGTATTACTGGTGGTCCCCTTAGGCGAATTGCCAACCTTCTTTCACGAGAAGTGATGTTTGGAGGGTTGTGGGCGGAATACGAAAAAACAGGGGCGCCACTTTTTAAAGTGGCGCCCCTGTTTTTGCGAAATGTTTAATAATTAATCACGCTCCAAGTCAACCACACGATTTACTTCATCCAAAGTAGTTTCTCCCGAGAGGGCTTTCAAAACTCCATCTTGCGCCATGGTGAGATATCCTTGCTTTCGCGCTTTTTTTACAATATCCGCTTCGCTTGGATTATCGCGCAAAAACATTCCCATCTCATTGTCCATAAATATTGCCTCATACAATCCAACCCTACCATGATAGCCGGTATCATCATCGTCCTGTGTTTCCGGAACCCATGTCGTATCAAAATTTTTCGGCAACAATGACTTGTCCTCAACCGTAGAGAGTACTTTTTTCACAGTGCGTTTTTGAACTTCGGTTAGTGGCACTTGTTTTTTTGCGTCTGGCTTTAATTTTCGCACCAGTCGCTGTGCCATTGAAACGGTTATTGCAGACGCAAATTCTTTCGGGTCAACACCGAGGTCGGCGAAGCGCGGGAATGTTCCGGCGGCATTGTTTGTGTGCAGTGTGGAAAATACAAAGTGTCCAGTGAGCGCCGCTTGCATCGCAATTCCGGCGGTTTCGTTATCTCTTATTTCGCCGACCATGATGACATCCGGGTCCTGTCGCACAATGGAGCGAAGCCCCGACGAAAACGTATAGACCTTTGTCTTTGTTTGTGTTTGTACAATACCCTCAAGGTGATATTCAATCGGGTCTTCAATGGTTATGATTTTAATATCGGGATGCGTTATCGCTTTGAGAAATGCGTACAGCGTTGTTGTTTTCCCGGAACCGGTCGGTCCTGTGGTGAGTAACATGCCGTTTGGACGAGTGATTTCTTCTTTGAGTCGCTTGAGTAATTTTGGATGTATGCCGAGTTGCTCAAACGAAACCTTAATTGAGCTTGGGTCAAGAATACGTAACACGAATGATTCCCCATATGCGTTTGGAATGAGCGAAACGCGAATTTCAATATCTTTATTTTCCAGCGCCACGCTAAAACGCCCATCTTGCGCACGATCGCGCACGTTTAATTTTAAACCGGAAAGTATTTTAAGGCGGGAGTCAATAAGCTTGTACAAGTGTGGAGGAATTGTGGCGATTATTGTTAACAATCCGTCAATGCGAAAACGAATGGTAATACCCTTGTCTCCCGGCTCTAAGTGTATGTCTGAGGCGCGCGTGGAAAACGCTCCCGCAAGAATATATTCAAGTAGGCGAGATATTTTCGTAAGGTCTTTTTGTTGTTCCAACGAAGTGATGTGTTTGCGCAACGCATCAATATTTTTGAGTTCTTTTGATAATTTTAAGAGTTCCTCAGCAGATATATCAAATACGCCAACCGCGGACCCGGATGAAAAGGAAAGGTCGTCATAGCGTTTCAATACCTTGCGCATACTCCTTTCGGACACGAGAAATTTTTTCACTATATATCCGCGGTCTGTAAGACCATCCATAACCTTTTGTACGTATTCATCGTTTGGGTTGTGGATGGCAACGGAAACATGTTTCCCCGCGATATCAAATGCCGCCACCTGCGCTTTTTGTGCTTCTTTTTCCGGAATGAGCCGAAGCGCCTCCCCACTTATGGGTAGCATGTGCAGGTCCACATATTGCATGCCGTATTTTTGTGAAAGTATCTCTTGCACATCTTCCTCCTCTGCCAAACGCGCATTTTCAATCTCCGCCTCTTGAGCATGTTCATCAAAAGTAAGTGTCATATATGATATACATGATACCGCACCGGGAGTGCGTGTACCACCCACACCGCGGATCTTGGTACAGTGGTATTATGGATGTCATGGAAGTATTCGTTGATACACAAGAGGAGATGATGCGTGAGGCAGCGCGTTTTTTCAAAACGCGCTGCCCAAAAAAAGACGAAGCCACACTCATCGCTCTTTCCGGTAATTTGGGTGCCGGAAAAACAACATATGTTAAAGGGGTGGCGCTGTCGGGTGGCATCACTCATCCTGTCACAAGCCCGACTTTTGTTTTTATGAAAGAATACCGACTTCCGGAGAAAGAAAATACTTTTGAAAATTTAATTCATATTGACGCATATCGTATGGAAGAGCCACAGATGTTGCACACGATTGTACCCAAAGATATTTTTGCAGACCCACAAAATATTATTTTTCTTGAGTGGCCACAACGGGTGGGGAATGTTCTTCCGAGAATTGCCTGTACAATTTCAATTGAAACACTTTCGGGCACGAGACGGCGAATTATCTATGATGACAATCAATAAAAAGAAAAAACGCCTTGTGTTGCTTGATGCGCATGCAATTATTCATCGCGCGTATCACGCGCTTCCGGATTTCACCGACAGGAACGGTGAGCCAACCGGAGCGCTATACGGCATTGTGTCTATGCTCATCCGTATCATACAGGAACTGCACCCGGATTATCTTATCGCCTGCTACGATTTGCCGGGGCCCACCATTCGGCATGAAGCATACGAGCAATACAAAGCGAACAGGCAAAAATCAGATGACGCACTTATCGCGCAAATAGTTCGTTCCCGCGATATTTTCAAAGCATTTTCAATACCAATGTATGACCGTGCCGGTTTTGAGGCGGACGATGTTATAGGTACGATAGTCCATAAATTATCCGCCGGGCGTTCCGTAGAAGACATTATTATTGCTTCCGGAGATATGGATACTATGCAACTTATTGACGACAAAAGGGTTCGTGTGTACACGCTTAAAAAAGGACTTAACGATACTGTTTTATATGATGAAGATGCGGTGGAGCAACGTTATGGCTTCTCCCCGAAATATATTGCGGATTGGAAGGGATTGCGTGGTGACCCTTCCGATAACATCATTGGGGTGCCCGGCATCGGTGAAAAGACAGCAACCATACTCGTACAACATTTCGGCAGTATGGAACATTTATACACTGTTCTGAAAAAAGATGAAGAAGCATTTCTTTCCATTGGGATAAAGCCGCGCATTATCGCATTGCTCAAAGAGCACGAGGATGACGCACTTTTTTCAAAGGCGCTTGCGGTTATTCGTACCGATGTGCCACTTGCGTTTGCTGTTCCAAAAATGCCGTGGCGCCTGGAAGCGCACTACAATGCAGTGATGCATTTTTTAGATGAGCTTGGATTTAAGTCGCTTCAGAATCGTTTGCAAAACGCGGGGTCGGCAGTGATAGTGGATGGGGAAAGCCCATCCACTATCACTGCCGACCCGCAAGAAAAAATTCAACCGGAAAAATTTATACGAGCACAAATTATGCTTTGGTTACTTTCATCGGAAATAACCAATCCATCGTATGAAGATATTCTCGCATATACAAAAACGCAAACATTTGGAAAAGCATACAGTGAGTTAGAAGCACTCGTTTCTCGTACCGGCAAGCTTTCCGACGTGTATCATCACATAGAAGAACCGCTCATTGCGGTTATTGAACGCATGGAGCGCAGGGGCATACTCATTGACGTTTCAACGCTTGCACAGCTTTCAAAAAAGTATCACGCGGAACTTGCAGTGCTTGAAAAACAAATACACACAGTGGCAGGACACGATTTTAATATCAACTCTCCGCAACAGCTCGCCACTGTTCTGTTTGATGAAATGAATCTGGCACCAAAAAATCAAAAGCATACTTCCACCGGCAAACGCTCAACGCGCGAATCGGAACTGCAAAAACTGCAAGGACAACACAAAATTATTGACACTGTCCTTGAGTATAGGGAAGTGCAAAAACTCCTTTCAACATATATTGATAATATGAGTGCCATGCTGGATTCTCAACATCGCCTGCACGCACGTTTTTTGCAAACCGGTACTTCAACAGGACGCATGGCGTCTCACAATCCAAATCTTCAGAATATCCCAAACCATGGACGCCGAGCCCTTGCGATACGCAACGTGTTCATCGCATCGCCCGGATATACGTTTGTGAGTCTTGATTATTCACAGGTAGAATTACGTTTGGCGGCCATTCTTTCCGGTGATGAAAAACTACTTGCTATTTTTCACAGCAATCGTGATGCACACCGGGAAGTTGCATCATATGTATTTGGTGTTCCGCCGGAGGAAGTTGACGAAAATATGCGCCGTCACGCCAAGGTGATAAACTTCGGTATTCTTTATGGCATGGGTGTACAGGCGCTCCGGCAACAAACCGGCACATCACTTGCCGAGGCGCGTAATTTTTATCAAAGATATTTTGAAGAGTTTCATCAGTTGGAGAAGTATCTTGAGCATGTCCGCGGGAATGCGCGCAGGGATGGCTATACGGAAACATTGTTTGGTAGACGTCGTTATTTCCCGGGAATGCAGTCTACGTTGCCCTATGTGCGTGCACAATCGGAACGCATGGCAATCAACGCGCCCATACAAGGAACCGGTGCGGATATTATTAAAATAGCGATGGCGCGCGTAGATGATGCACTCATAAAAAAACACCTTGAAGCAAGCGCACACCTGTTGCTACAAGTGCACGACGAGCTTGTCTATGAAGTTTCCATAGAAAAGCTTGATGAGGCGACAGTTTTGATTGCTCACCACATGGAAACCGTTCTCACCAAAGAGCAGTCACGCGGAGTTACCATGAGTGTGGAAGTCAAAACAGGCGACACATGGGGCGCTCTTATCCCCTATTCGCGATAGGTATGCTATACGTATTCACAGGGACAAATGAGCACAGTGTCAGGGAGCACGCATTTTTGTGGGTTGCCACCGCACAAAAAAAGGAACCGCATTTAACCTATGTGCGCCTTGATGGTGATGAGATTGATGAGTCGGCTTTTGAGCTTATAATCGGCTCCGGTGCACTTTTTGTAAACCGACTTCTTGTGCTTATTGATGACCCTTATGCCACTTCCGTTTCAGCTTTATCGCGCGAAATGCTAAACGCCCATCTTGATGAGCTGGCACACACCAACAATGCCATTGTTATTATCGCTCCGCGCCGTGGGAACACAAACCAAAAACCCTTGCTTGAAAAAGCAATCAAGGTATATGTTTTTGATAAAAAAACTACGGGCGCATTGGAACGAAAATTTAACAGTGCGCTTGTTAATGCGCTTGGTGAGAGGAACCCGGAGAAATTGTGGCTGGAAATTGTTCGCGCATTCCGCGCAGGCGATACGCCGGAAATGATCCATGGGCTTTTGCATTGGAAGGCAAGAGAATTGATAAAGAGGGGCTCACGTATGTGGACTCGCGCACAAGCACGCTCACTTTCCATCAACATTCTTTCCGTTTTGGGAAATTCCCGACGCACAGGTTCCGACCTCTCCTTAGATATTGAACGTTTTGCGCTTTCAATCAGGGAAAGTGTGTGATATATAATAAGTATATGTTTTTTCAAAGCACGCCACCATCCCCGTCAATTTCTGTTCGCGAAGCGTACGAGCGCGCGACGGCAAAAAAGGGGATACTCATTGATGTACGCACACCCGAAGAGTTTGCCGATGAGCGCCCGGTTCTTGCACAGCTCATCACACTAAATGAACTTCCCGCACATGTGGAGTCTCTCAAAGGGCATGATGAGATTTATGTTATCTGTCGTTCCGGCGCACGTAGTGCAACGGCAGTTGATTTTTTGCACACACAAGGAATCACCAACTCGTTAAATGTTGAAGGAGGAATTATTGCGTGGAAAAGAGACGGGTTGCCGATAGAGTAATTCCTAAACCACAGATGGAGTGTTTGGAGAAAAGCCAACGTCCAACGTCCAACGCCCAACGCCCCAGCCCAGTAAGAACTTCGTTCTTGCTGGGCTGGGGCGCTCGGAGAAAACCGCTGTGCGGTCACACTTCATACAGAAAAACATATTCGCACACCAATGCACGAATATGTTTTTGTATTCGTGTGAGAACTCCGTTCTTTTTTCTCCTCGCTTGTCCGCCCAGTAAGAACTTCATTCTTGCTGGGCTGGGGCGCTCGGGAAAGAAAGCGCTTCGCGCTTATACATACAAAAAACATGCCTATATACAAGCACACAGGCATATCTTTTTTGTATGTAAAGAAAAAACTGCGTTTCTTTCTTTCCCTCGCTTGTCCGCCCAGTAGGACTTGAACCTACAACCAACGGCTTAAAAGGCCGCTGCTCTACCAATTGAGCTATAGGCGGTTAGTAATTAGGTTATAACATAATTTACAAAAGAATTCATGTATTAAGCGAATGATGTCCGAGACATGCTTCAATAAGAAAACATATCCACGGTCTTTCCATGCGCATCAAGGAGCTTCACTGTTTCGTAACGAGCGCGCCACATATTATTTGTGCGCCCGAGATATACACGCCAGGTATCACCCAAAAAACCCATATCATGTTCATGTGCGTTGGTACATCCATTATAATTCATGTATGTGGTTAGGAGGGTGGAGCACGAGGTGGTGAGTCCTTGTGGAATTGTTCCAACGAGCGTGCAACGTTGTATGTTTTGTACTTTTGTTATGCATGCGAGGTCTCTGCTGTACGGTTGCGGGCGATAGAATTTCCGTAACTCACTTTCCGGGGTCGGGCATATGCGCGGAAGTTGAGGATAAAATGATTGATATTGTGCAAGATATCCTGTGCAAACATTTTCCTCAAAAGATGCTCCGATGGGGGATTGCCCGGAAGAAATAATTGCCTTATCGCCCGGAGAAATGATAATTGGCGCACCGGCATTGATAATTCCAGAACGTGGCACCTCTGTTCCTTTCGGTATAATCGCCTTCTTGCCGGTGGTGCCACTTTCCAAACTCCATCCGGAAATGTCCACACTGTGCGGTGCGTCTGAAGAGACATGCAACACTACATATTCCCTGTTTGGATTAGATGAGCCGGCCCCCCATACGAAGTGATTGAGAAAAACCTCTCCTTTATAGGGCGATGGTGTTCCAAATAAAACCGCATTGCTCACACCATTGGAAAGTTCGTGCACCTGTCTGCTTACTTGTGAAATTTTTTGTTCAATTTGTTCGTTACTTGCGCGCGGGGTACTTTGTTTTTTGTTCGTTGAAGGGAAATAACTCACTCGGAAAGCTCCGCTACCGTTGTATCTTGCGTTGCCACCCGATGAGATTGTTGTGTGTAGCACCGGTCCGGCAAACGAGAGCGGGTGAGTCGGACCACCGGTAGCCAGCCACAGAATAAACATGAATACAAAAACTCCTATAATAAAAAAGCCGTCCTCCATAATGTGTGTTATTAATTATAACAAAAACCACCCTATTTTGTTTGAATGTTGGAAAGTTCCTCTCGCGTCACCTTGGCATCGCTCCAAGGAATTTTGCTTCCTTTCGCACTCATTATATAAGGACCACTTCCTTTGCCGGAAATTAATACAACGTCACCTTGTTTTGCAAGTGAGAGCGCATGACGTATTGCCAGGCGCCTATCTATGATGATGTGCGGTTTTTGTTTCATACCCCGTGCCATTTCTTCAGAAATGGCGCGGGGGTCTTCATCGTATGGGTCTTCGGTTGTGAGGATAACCTCGTCACATTGCGTATCTGCGATACTTCCCATAACCGGGCGCTTCCATGTGTCGCGTCCGCCACCGGTATTTCCAAGCACACATATTTTTCGGTGAGTGGGGAATGCGCCGTACAATGCCTTAAGTGAGTCCGGTGTGTGTGCGTAATCAATTATCACCATAAAATCTTGACCAAGTGAAATATGTTCAACACGTCCCGATACCGGCTTCATGTGTGAAAGTGCTGTGGCACTGTCTGCCACTGTGATGTTGAACGCGCTTGCCATCTTTATGGTGGCAAGCGCATTCAAAGCGTTAAAACTCCCCGAAAGAGGTATTGTGACGTGTGTATCTTCGTATGTAAACGAAACAGAAGCATCTTTTTGTGAGAGATTTTGCAATTCTTTTTTTGTGAAAGAAATAATGTGGGGTACTTTCGCATGAAAGAATGATTTTAGTTCCGGAATATCACCATTGATAACGAGCGTACGATTTTTCTTTTTGGACCGCTCAAGCTCTGTGACAATTGAGCGTTTTGCCGCAACGTAGTTTTCAAATGAGCCGTGACTTTCTATGTGCTCCGGCTGAATGTTGGTAACCACCAGTCCGTCAAGGAAAAGGAAACGATGCCTATATTGCAAGGCACTTTCCGATGTGAGCTCCACAATTGCATAGGTACAATGTGCGTCCTTGGCGCGTTTAAGGAAATGCTGTATAAACCCGCGCCCGGGAGTTGTTCTTTTTAGCAGGTTTGGTTTTGACTCATCTCCAATTGCAAACCTGATGGTTGATGAAATGGCGACCTTTTTTCCTGTGGCACCATATACTGTGGCGAGCATTTCAATCACCGTTGATTTTCCTTTCGTTCCCGTAACTCCTATGACAGTGATTTTTCGCCCCGGAAAACCATAAAAAAGTGCTGAAGAAAACGCCCACGTGGCGTGATAGAGGGGAAGCAGGGCGCGCACAAGTGTTCCCGGGAGTATTTTTTTAAAAAAAGAAATGGTTTTCATTGTGATACCGCTCATGTTGTCATTATTGTGATACCCCTCCGTTCAGCGCCGCTTTCAGTCGTTTTTCATTTCCAACGATGGTTACGGGAATCGTGCTGAGCGCTTTTTGTGCGTCGCGTTCGGTGTATCCCAGAGCGACGAGCATATCAAACACCTCGGTATCGGTATTTTTTTGTTGTGTACCATCTATCATTATCTTTTCTGCAAGTTCAACCACTAATTTCCCCGCGGATTTCTTTCCCAGCCCGACCACGCGCGTGAGATATTCCACGTCGCGATTGGCAATTGCTACGCCAAGCTGTTTTCGTGTCGCTCTTCGCAACAGCGACATGGTGGTTTTGGGTCCAAAGCCGGAAACCGTAAGGAGTTGCTCAAAAAAATCTCGGTCCGCCACATCGGCAAATCCATACAACCGTATACCATCTTGCTTCATAAGCATATGTGTGGAAAAAAACGCGCGTTTTCCAACCGTAAGAGAATCTTCCTCGTTTGTGTGAATACGCAATCCAAATCCCGCAACGGTAACAATTACACCGCCAGTGTCAATAGACTGGACAATTCCTTCTACAGTACGAATCATGGTATGTATCCTAACATATGTGGTACATTTGCGTTTTCCATTTTTTTAGCGTAGGATAATTGCATTATGCCAATAATAGCATCAGCAAAGAAGGCGCACCGCGCATCGTTGCGCAAGCACGTGTTTAATTTGCGTCGCAAGAGGGAAATGCTTTCCTCGGTGAAAGAGGTTAAAAAAGCAATCACAACCGGTAATTCCGATGGTGCGGAAAAACTACTCCCACGAGTATATAAAGCAGTTGATAAAGCGGTTAAGCGTGGAATAATTAAGAAAAATACGGCATCACGCACAAAATCTCGTTTAGTCGCCGCTATTCGTCGTACACAAGAAACTAAAAAATCGTAATAATTTTAATTTTCGCTCGCTCGCGGGTGCTTATTTTAAGCTTCACTTATAAATCCTTGTTCCGGTACTTTTCCCATGCAATACCTCTTGCAATTGCCTCGGATTTTTTCCGTTTATAATATAGGCGGTAGTTTTCTCGGTATTATGTATCATGTCGCGGATAATTTTTAATTTGGTATTCATACCGCCGGTCCCCACATTGGTTTTGTCTGCACCACAAATCTTTTCAATATAAGAGTTTTTCAAATTATCCGCGAGCATCAATGGAACAGTATTGCCATTTTCCAAAACACCATTTGAACTCGTGTTAAATATAACATCGGTCTCTATAAAAATTTTATCGCACAACATTGCCAGCAGGGCAGTGGTCTTGTCATTGTCGCCAAAGTCGCCACCCCTTATTTTAATCAGCTCCTCGTCAGTGACAAAGTCATTGTCATTTACCTGTATCACCGCACTGTTATCGGTACCCTCGTTAAAAAGCGAGTAGATGATTTCTGCGATGCTTTCCCTTGGCACTTCCAGAGTTAGGTCCCTGTGAGTAATTAATCCCTGCAAGACTTGTTTTTTTGAAATCGCACGGTCCCAGTTGATGGATAGGTGTGGATTTCCAAGTGCAGAAAATATTCTCTTTCTGGCAACCTCGTTCTTTATATACTCAAACTTGTTTCTCATGGTTTTTCCAAACGCTACCGCACCAGAGCTGACAATGATGGTTGGATGATGTATGCGATTGATAATCCGCCCATGAGCAACCATGTTTTCGTAATCAATTGAGGTTTCATTATGTGCACCATTTGTAACAAGAGTGTTACTCCCATACTTGATAATAATCAGTTTCTTATTTATTTTTTTCATAAAATAATCAAAGCCGGAACCTGTACGAGTACGAATAATCCATAACCCTATCTATTTTTTGGTGTCCACGCATCTTCCCACTATTCGGAAACTTTCCCTTTTTGAATTTCTTTTAGTAAGTATTTCCCAGATATTGTTTTGATGTTGCCATAGGAAGTGTTTGGCTTGTTAACGGTACCCCCTTTTTCCGGAAAGCAAAATCGTCACCTCTTTGTTTCCTTGGTGCCCGCACTCTTTTAAGTAAGAGCACCTCCTCAAAAATTTTAACGTACTTCTTGTGCACATAGTTGTGGTCATTACTTTTAATTTCCTTTGTGTCATGCAGAAGCGCTGGCATGGCTGTTTTGTATGGGTCTGCTTTTTCCATCTTTGCCAAAAACCACGCCATGATAGCGACGTGGTATGAATGAGTTGCTATGGTATCAGATAAATCCTGAGACAGTAGCGTTTGTTGATGCATCCGCAGGAGCTTTCTTAGTGTGCCTATCTCAAATAGGAAGTTTACTATTTTTTTGTCGGTGTGGTGAGTCATGTTTTGCAATAAAAATATAAAGGTTATTATTTTTTCTTTTCAAACCGGTCGTTATCTCTTTTGTAGCACTTGTCCATGACTCTTTGGAGATGTTTTGATAGATCTATATCTTGCGAGTTGGCAAGGCAAGCCAATGTAAAAATAATGTCAGCCATTTCATCGCCAAGCTCTCTATCGCTCTCGGTCACTTTCTTTTTCTTGTGTCCAAAGCGAGCATTCACTTCTCGCGCAAGCTCGCCGACTTCTTCGGTTGTTTGCGCCAATATCTCATGCGGGCTCCAATACTGCGGGGTGAACTGCCCGGTCCATGCGTCTACCTCTTTTTGAAATTGTTCCATTTTCATATTCAGATGATTTTACTAAAAGTATAACATGTAAAAATATTCTCATAAAACAAAAGGGGACATGTAATATCCCCCGGAGCCAAAGAGCTCAAACCTCAATACTTTTTGAAGGGGTTTTCTGGGAAGGGCCCTCCTTTTTTGAATGGGTGTTCTGGATTCTCTGCGTGTGGAAACATCTCATCCCCACATCGGGGGCATATGGGAATCGCTCCCATCACCACCCATGGACGGTACCCACACTTTCGGCAAACCCAATCTGAGTCTTTGTACACCATGCCGGCGCCTCCTTATTTGGCCACAGTTAATATCTATTTTTACTATACCACGTCCTTTGTGAATGTCTATAAAAATAACAAAGACATGCTCTGAGTCTTTGTTATTTTTATCTTAGCCCCCACAGGCGACGCACCAGCGTCGCCTGTGGGGGGTTCTTTACGTACCGTATCTTTTGATAGGGTGCCCCCGGTAGGAATCGAACCTACATTACCAGCTCCGCAAGCTAGCGTCCTATCCATTGAACGACGAGGGCATTTGACACCGCGCCTTTTGACACGGCACTAATGCACTGTACACGGTTTTGGTTCTTTCGCCAAGAGTTTTTAAAGATGAAAGAACTCAATCATACGGTCCACGAATGTTTCCGGGTGGTCTCCTTCTTCAACATACGCAAAGAAAAGCGCGTATACAGCATCGGGATTAACGTCTACCAAGGGAATCATCAAGTGTGGCGCAAGCAGGTTGTGGGTTTTTATAGAAAGAACCAATGGTTCGGTTTCATCAAGGTATTCAATGACGCTGAAGGAGTGCATCAAATCAAACGGATAAAAACGATGGTCAATATGAAGCCCTCCGTGTGTGAGCTTGAAGTGGTGTTTGTGTGGTTCTTTTGCCGCTTGAATACCAATAGCAAAAGCTGCGACAACAAAAACAATTGCCAATAAATAATTTTGGAAAAGAATACTGGTGATAATTGCCCCAACGGAAATAATCGCGAGTGCCCAATACCACTCGCTTGGTTTATCATCAAACTCGTATTCATGTGCGTCCCATTCAAATAAAGATACTTGTGGCATGTATGGCTATATCATACCACTCCCCCGGTTGTTTACGTGTCCATGGAGATGCAAATTGTGAATTTCTTTCCGCAACTTATTTTTTTGAGGGTGGTTATAAAATGTAATGGATGTTTCAGATACGTATCCCGATGTTAAAAATAACATTCCACATTGTATCGGTATTATCATGGATGGAAATCGTCGTTATGCGCGCGCGCTTGGCATTTCAACTTTCTCGGGTCATCGCGAGGGTTTGCGCACACTCAAAAAAGTTTCTGTGTGGGCTTTTGACGCAGGGGTGCGTACGCTCATTGTGTATGCGTTTTCAACCGAGAACTGGCAACGCCCGGCAAAAGAAGTTTCTTATTTGATGCGGCTTTTTGTGCGCGCATGTACAAATGAGCTTGATGAACTTGCTGAGCGCAGCATTCGCATTCGTTTTCTTGGTGAGAAAGAACGTATGCCCAAAAACCTTCTTCAGCAAGCGACGCGTCTTGAAAAAGAAACTGAGAATGCGCTCGGACAAACACTGGTTATCGCGTTTTCGTATGGCTCGCGCGCAGAGATTGTGAATGCGATGAATGTACTTATGCACTCCGGGAAAACTTCTGTTACTGAAGGAGATATCAGAATGGCAATGTGGAGCGCTTCTTTGCCGGATCCGGATCTCATTATTCGTACCGGTGGGGAACAGCGTCTTTCAAATTTTCTGCTTTTCCAAATGGCATACAGTGAATTATTTTTTACAAAAACCATGTGGCCCGCTTTTACTAAACAAGAGTTTGAAGGAATTCTTTCTTGGTATGCGCTTCGGGAGCATCGCCACGGGAAATAGTCCGCGCGCTTCGCACGGACTATTTCCCGTGGCGATGCTCCCGAAGACTTGCATGTGTGAAAGCTAATTTATTTATCCAGACAAGGTGATAATTACAGTGTAATATATAAAATACGGTATAAAAATTATGGAAAAAAATGGAATCTTGGTAACCGGAGGAGCCGGTTACATTGGCAGTCATATTGTTCGTCATCTAGTTGAGGCTGGCGAAAAAGTCATTATACTTGATAATTTATCCACAGGATTTCGTGATTCCGTGCTTGGTGGAGAATTGATTGTCGGTGATGTGGGCGACCAAGTATTGGTTGAGCATTTAATTCGTGAACGAGACATTGATACAGTGATACATCTTGCTGCGCACACCGCAGTATCTGAATCAGTACGTGAACCGCTTAGGTATTATAAGAACAACACTTGTGCAAGTCGTTCTTTACTGGATGTTTGTGCGACTACTGGCATACGCCACTTCATTTTTTCATCATCAGCGGCAGTTTATGGCATTCCTCAAGAAGCGCAGGTAAATGAAAATACTCCAACCGCCCCAATCAATCCATATGGCACATCTAAGCTTATGACTGAGTGGATGTTGCGAGATTTGGTGGCTGTTACTAAAATACGCCATGTGACCATGCGATATTTTAATGTAGCAGGCTCTGACCCGCAAGGACGCATTGGTCAGTCTACTGTTAACGCAACATTGCTGATTAAGGTGGCGTGCGAAGCTGCGATTGGTGCTCGTAAAGAGATAGTAATATTTGGTACAGATTATCCAACTCCTGACGGAACGGGAGTCCGAGATTATATTCATGTGGAAGACATCGCCACAGCACACCTAATGGCGTTGGACTATTTGCGAAGAGGGAACAGCTCCACAACGTTAAATTGTGGTTATGAACATGGCTATAGCGTACGTGAGGTATTGGATATGGTACAACATGTCAGTGGTACTACTTTGTGTATACGTACTGCTGTGCGACGCGACGGGGATCCGCCAATCTTGGTTGCAAACGCAAACAAAATTAAAAGAACACTAAACTGGAAACCACAATATGATGATTTAGAGGATATCGTCCGCACTTCTTTAGAGTGGGAGCAAAAATTACATATAAACAAATAATAATATGGAGATACCGATTTTATATGAAGATGAATATGTGGTGGTTATCAATAAACCATTTGGTGTTATAACGCACCCTGATGGACATTCGCAAGCAGAAACCATCTCAGATTGGTTTGGGAAAAAATATCCTCAGTCAGTGAATGTTGGCGAGCCTATGCAGCTGGTTTCCGGGGAAACTATCATGCGCCCGGGCATCGTGCATCGTCTTGATGCCGAAACCACGGGAGTGCTCATTCTTGCAAAGACAGACGTGGTGCACGCTTTTTTGAAACACACTTTCCAAGAGCACCAAATTAAGAAGACATATCTTGCGTTTGTGTATGGCATTCTCAAAGAGGACAAAGGAATTATTGATTATCTGATTGGGCGTTCACGAAAAGATTTTCGTTTGCGTTCTGCGCAACGAAAAGCAAAAGGAACACTACGAGATGCAATTACTCGCTGGGAAAAGATAGCGAACACAAAAGAGCATTCTTTTGTGCGTATCATGCCAGAGACAGGTAGGACACATCAAATACGAGTGCATTTTAAGGCAATTCACCACCCAATCGTGTGCGACAAACTATACGCACCAAAACACCCGTGCGATTTAGGGCTTTCACATCTCGGATTGCATGCGTATCGCATCATACTACCTCTTCCTTCGGGTAAGGAGGTGGCTGTAATTGCTCCACCGCCGGAAGATTTTATGAAGGCTGTAAATTTTTTCCCCGGTGCGACACTGTAAGACGTTTCTGCAGGAATGTTTGCGCAAGAGGTTTTTTATGGTACAGTACCTCGCATGGACACAGTTATTTCCCCGGTTAAAAAAGAGGAACGCGTAAAAATCGGTGTACGATCCGGTGATACGGTTCGCGTGCACCAAAAAGTCATTGAGCGCGGGAAAACGCGCATACAGACTTTTGAGGGTGTAATCATTGCGGTGAAGCATGGGAAAGAGGCAGGTGGCACCTTTACGGTGCGCGCTACGCTTTCCGGGATAGGTGTTGAAAAGATTTTCCCCCTCTATTCACCGCTTATTGATAAAATTGAAATCGTTCGTCGTTCAAAAGTGCGTCGCGCAAAACTGTACTTTATCAGAGAAAAGGCGGCAAAGGCGGTGCGCAGACAATTGCGTAATGCAAAGCTGATGAATATCTCAACAGATGATTTTGCCACGGAGGAAGAGTCGGAAGAACCGGAGGAAACAGAGGGAGCGTCGGAAATAGAAACGCCGGCAGACGGCGGGTCTGTTGTGGAAGCACAACCAACCTCTGAATCTGTTTCTGAGAAAACTCCAAAAGATGGCGAACAAAACGGCGCCGATGAGGCACAAAAAGAAAAAGGTGAAGATGCACCGGAAACCAATGGGACGGAAGGTGCAAAAAAAGAAGCGGGTCAATAAAACACTAAACCCAAAAGCCCCCGGCGCGCGAAGCGCGCCGGGGGGTACTATTATCACCTCCCACTCTTCCAAGAGCGTCTCCGACTTCCTCTCCAAACTACGGTATATACTATTCCTCATTAACAGCGCGGGAGCCTCATGTGTGGTGGACTCGTACAAAATCTTACTAAATCTTAATATGAGTGATATTATTACATATAGACCATAATTGTCAGAGATAAAAAGTGGTATAGAAATCATCCTGGTGTGGAGGTGCGCCTGGGTGATATGGATGAAGAATTAAAAGAACAAGAAAGGAAAAGGAAAGTATGATTGAGATCGTAACCTTGTGATGGTGGTATACATGCCTGCCAACATCACAAAGATGAGCAACCCGAAGATTTTTTCCTTGGTGGTTTTTTAAATAAATACATAAATAGAACCGCTCTTATTTATCAGAGTTCCACTTCTCCAGATTTTTTGTTGTACGGATACACCCCGGCTATATTTATTAATTTAATCTCTTTATTTGCTATCGTTTTACTCATTTCAAATGTTTCTCCTGTATTGTTTTATAGGTATTACCATTGTCAACACATTGCCGTATTGGATAAAACACTATATTTACACGCTGTGGGTTATATATTGTACAAATTTTTGGTTATGTTAGATTAAAAATAATATGCGAGGAAAAACAATTGAACATCTAAAGTCAAATGATTCTCTTGTGCTCCTTGCAAAGACGTTCAATTTATTTTCTAGGAATAAAAAGCGCGATTTGTCAAAAACCTATATTTTTACTTGTCAGCACATACTCAGACCAAGAGAAAAGATGTTTTCCTTATTTGTTGGCTTCGGTATTCCTAAAGAAAATATTTTTATTCTTGGTAAAGAATACTCAACAAATGTTAACCTTTTTGCAGAGTTAAAAAACGATAATTTCAATTTATATCAACCATCTTTTGATACAAAAAAGACTTTTGATGAACAACATAATGAAAATTGCAATTTACTATTTAAACTTTTTAAGGAGACTGTTTTTGGTGAATCTAGAGTTATCATACTTGATGATGGAGCTGTATTGTTATCAGAGTTTAATAAAAATTTTGAAAAGATAGATGAGAGTATTGAAATTTTAGGTATTGAGCAAACTTCTTCTGGATTTAGGAAGTTGGAGAATGAAATACTTAAATTTCCAATTATCAATGTTGCCCGATCAGCTATAAAGCTTAACAAAGAAAGTCCATTTATTGCTGATATTTGCATTGAAAAAATATCTGACTATATCTCAGAAAACAATATTATAAATAATAAGTTCTTGGTTGTAGGTCTTGGCCCAATAGGAAAGGCGCTTGTTAATGGGTTACATAAACAAGGGGAAAAAGTATCTGGGTTTGATGATGCTCTTGGTCACAAGAATCTTATGGAAAAGATAATTGAGCTGAAACCAAATATTATTATTGGTGCCACAGGAATAAAAGCCATTTCTGAAGAATATATAGAATATCTTAATTCTCTCAATTACCCAATTTATCTTGTAAGTGTATCATCTTCAGACAGAGAATTTCCTGTCGCGTCCTACAGAAAAGGTATTAGTTTAAATATTCATTCTGATGTTATATATGGTAATATTGTTTTTGTTAATAATGGATTTCCAATAAATTTTGAAAGTAGTTATTACAAAGGTGGAGTAAAGAGAATTGAAAGAACTATATGTTTACTCCTTGGTTCTGTGTTATATCTCGCGAACAGAAGAGAGACCTCCTCTCTTTCAAAAGGGTTTATTGTGGTACCAGAAAAGATAACTACTCTTTTATAATATGGCAAATATTAAATCGCCTTTTCATCAAATAGGAGTTACTTTTAAAGACCAACCAATTTTACCTTTTTTGGAAAATACGATTTTGGCTAAAAAATATCTTAAAAAAATTCAAGGGAAAGATATCACAAAACTTTTTATAGGTTGGATATGCGATAGAGATAGTTTTTTCGCTTATTTGTACAAGTTTATGAAAAAAGAGGCTAGAGATAGTGGGTCAACCAAACTTGCTTCTAAAATAGCATGTGCCGGTTTTTCAATTTTACTTCCTGAAATAAATAACTGGATTTTAGAAAATGCCTTATTAATTTTAATTATCCCAGTACCAAGTCGTTACGGAGTTTCTGAGAGATTCGCCACTAAGTTGTATGAAATGCTTAATAAAGATTCAAAGAAAGTTTCAAAGATAAAAAAAATATTTAATCGGTCAGATAACTTTATGGAGATAAAGAAAATCGACAGTTGGAAAAAGAGAAAACAGGCGGTGGAAAATCTTTTTTCTTTAAGAACTGGATTAGATTTAAATAAGTACTCAGTATTGTTAGTTGATGACATAGTTACTTCAGGGTCTAGTTTAAGAAAATGTGCAAATATATTGAAACAGTGTGGGGTGCAAAATATTGCAGCTGTATCCCTGGCGACCAATTTATTTGATAGATATTCTTATAAAACTAAATATAAATAGGGTTCTACAAGGAGCGTCTCTGACTTCCTCTCCAAGGTCATCACAGTCTGTTCTTTCCCTGTTACGGAGATACAAACAGACAATGGAAGTGAGCCAAACACAAAGAGGTCATCCAAGCAACAAAAAAACGAAAGG
>DRJB01000060.1 GCA_011052355.1 Candidatus Kaiserbacteria bacterium | reverse complement strand
TTTGTACCGCCGCCGCATATGCTCTCATTGCCACACTCCCTGAGCCGGATACTTTTATTTGAGAGAGTGTGCGATATGGCGGTTGTTGAGTACTCAGGATATTAATTTGGCTCATTGCCCGTTGTACAATGTTGGACATTTGTTGCTTTGAAAGTTTCGCCCCGTTGTTGAGCGCTTTTTGTGTGAGATAATTTGCCAGGAGATTTTTTGCAAAAAGGTTTGTAAGAGTGCCGGACTCTGGCACCGTGGTGGAGGCGACGATTGATGTTGAGGTTGCAACAGTACTCGGAATGGTGAACGCTTTCGGAACGATAAGCCCTCTGGCGACCGCCTCACCGTCGGTCATGCCAAGCCCGAATGTGTCCGCCTTATAGGGGTTTGTTCCATAAAGCGCTTCTTCCCAATTTGGCAAGCCATCATGGTCGCTGTCTTTAGTGGCGATGTTTTGCAGAAGCATTGCGGGAGAGATGGCATTTGCTTGAAGTGGTTTTAGCGCTCCGGTTCCAAGCAGGTATGCGCCGACAATGGCAACTGTTGCAAACAGTATTGCTATCGTTATTCCCCATCGTTGCGTTATCCAAGCCACAATGCATATAGTATACCAAGTTCTGTGGCAAATGTGCACAGTGATATTCGCACCACATGTGCATTATTTTTTTTGTGGTGTTGAGGATTGCCCGGGAAAATGTTGCGCCAACAGGCGCCACTTTTCAACGGGTATGTCTTCCGCGCGCGCATCGGGAGCTATGTGCGAGGAAATAAGAGCCTGTTGCGCCGTGTGAGCATCGGAAAGCGCGGAAAGATTATTCACCAGTTTCTTTCGCTTGTGAGAAAATCCGGCGCGCACCACAGAAAAAAATGATGTAGCCACGACTTGTGTTTCAAACGGATTATAGATGTTTTGTATTGAGAGCACCGCAGAGTCAACCGAAGGTGCCGGAAAAAATGCACCGCGCGGTACGACAAATTCATACACAGGGTCTCCGAATATTTTTACCGAGACTGAAAGAATGCTTTCTTTTTTGTCTTGCGCTATACGTTTGGCAACTTCTTTTTGCACCAATAAAACCATTCTTTCCGGCTGATGATTTGTTTCAAGAAATTGGCGCAGTATGGAGCTGGTTAAATAATACGGAATATTTGCCACAAGCACATAGGGCACGGTGATGGTGGCGGGGTCAAAGAGGCGGATGTCTTGATGATGCACCTCAAGACATCCGCCTGAAATATGGTGGGTATATTTTTTTTCAAGTAAAGTGACTAAATTTTTGTCCGCTTCAAGTGCGATGACTTTTTTCGCTTTTTCAAGGAGGGCATCGGTGAGCTTTCCGGTGCCGGGGCCTATTTCCACCACGGTGTCGCGCGCGCCAACGCGCGCGACACCGACCATGCGCTGTGCAATTTGTTTATGTAAAAGAAAATGTTGCCCGAGAGATTTTTTCGCGCGCATAAATTACAGTCGTACAATCGCTTCCCAATTATCTTTGCAGTCAATTGGTGCCGGAGTATCACTGTGGTCAATGTTGATGTCCATTTCTTGCAAAAATGATGAGGGCTCTTGTACATAGTCGGTGCCATAGATGCGTCGCGTTTGCGAGAGTGTGGTAATGAGTCGTTTCTTTGCGCGCGTGACGGCGACATAGCAGAGTCGTCGTTCCTCCTCTTCGTCTCGCGCTTCATTGCCAATGCGCTCATGAGGGAACAGCCCTTCTTCCATGCCGGTTATAAAGACAGTATCAAATTCAAGCCCCTTTGCCGCATGAATGGTCATCAGCACAACTTCGGATGTTTGTGTTTTGTTATCCAACTCATCTTGGTCGCTTGCAAGCGCGGCATCAGAGAGAAAATCGGCGAGCCGATTTTCTTGTGGCGCCGTATCATAGCGAGTGGCAAGCGTAGCGAGCTCGCGCATATTTTCCAGTCGTTCCTGACCCTCTTCCCCGCTTGCCAGGCATTTCGTTTGCAACCCGGTTTCTTCTATTACTGCGCGCACAAACGCAGAGGGCGTGAGCTCTTGCGCTTTCCGCGTAAATTTTTCAATAAGTTGTTCAAAGGCATTAATGCGCGTGCGCTCAAGTGCCGTGAAAGTGTTTTGTTGTCCAGAGAGCATTTTTCCGAGCGTTACTTTCCCTATTCCGCGCGAGGGTGACTGTACCGCCCGCACACGATTAATCTCAGATTCTCCGTCAAGAGCCAGACGCACCCATGCAAGTACATCTTTCACTTCTTTGCGCTCAAAGAAACGCGTGCCGATAAGTCGGTACGGAACGCCACTGTGCAGTAACCCCTCTTCAATTGCACGCGACTGGAAGTTTGTGCGAAACAAAACGGCAATTTGTTCAGCGCGCGTACCACTCGCCATTTCTTTTTTTATTTCTTGTGCAATCCAAGACGCCTCTTGTTCCGCGGTTGCGCACAGGTGCGCAACAATCGGGCTTCCGGTCGGGTTATCTGTAATCGCACGCTTTTCTTTTCTGTTTTTGTTGTGTGCGATGAGTATATTCGCCGCATCAATGATTGTTTTTGATGAGCGATAATTATATTCAAGAATTATTGTTTTTGCATTCGGATAAAAATCTTCAAATGAGAGCAGGTTGTCTATTGTCGCTCCGCGCCAGGTATAAATGGTTTGGTCTATGTCGCCAACCACAAATATGTTGTGATATTTTCCGGCAATGGTCATCGCAATCTCCCCCTGCAATTTATTGGTGTCTTGGTATTCATCTATGTGCACATATTTAAATCGTTGTTGAACGGTGTGACGCACTTCCTCGTTTTGGGCGAGCATTCTGTGTGGAAGAGAAATGAGATCTTCAAAGTCAAGCATTTTCTGTTTTCGCAGTTGCGCTTCATACTGTGGAAAAACCACGCTGACCGTTTGCATGAGAAAACTTTTATTGGAAGAACCATCGGAAGAATTTTTATTCAAAAATTCTTCCGATGAAAGACCTTCGCCTTTTACTTTCGCAATTCGCGAAAGTATGTTTTTTGGTTGCACCTCTTTCGGGTCCATGCCAAGCGATTCCAATATTTTTTTGATGATGCGTTGCGAATCACTGCGGTCAATGATAGTTGTGTAGCGCGGGATACCGATAGAGGTGCCGTATTCCTCAAGAAGCATTCTTCCCAGTCCATGGAAAGTGACAATGAGTGGCATATCTTGACAGTGCATGCGTTCACGCATTTCTCTTGCCGCTTTGTTGGTGAACGTAACCGCCAGGATATTTTTCCCCGGCACATTCTTTTCTTCCAAAAGATATTGCATGCGAGTAGTGAGCACCCGTGTCTTGCCGGAGCCGGCTCCGGCAAGAACAGCAATCGGTCCCTCGGTGGTGAGTACGGCTTCTTTTTGTCGCTCATTTAATGTATCCAATGAAAACATTCTTTCACTATACCTCAAGAAAGAATAAAAGTTATTTTATCGGTGTTGCGCTGTCGGTATGTGGCTTGTATTTTCTGTTATTTGCACAAAAAATCTTATCCACCGCCACCTTTTT
This sequence comes from Candidatus Kaiserbacteria bacterium, assembly GCA_011052355.1. Classification (GTDB taxonomy): domain Bacteria; phylum Patescibacteriota; class Minisyncoccia; order Phycocordibacterales; family Phycocordibacteraceae; genus C7867-001. The sequence goes on along the minus strand of DRJB01000060.1, from coordinate 2,623 downwards.
GACGTATTGACCATATTGGCTTTTGCGCTATACTCTAGCGATACCGGAAGATACGGAAGCATGGAAGAAATGGCTTAACAAAGCCATTTCAGAACATAGAATGTACGAAAAATACCACCTAAAATTTACTTATTTTGTCACCTATACATACTCCCGATAGTTCTTGCACGCAACGCAATCGGAACATACGCAAAGCACCCATCGTACTCATTGGCATAATGGTGCTTGTGGAGGCACTTATTGCCATTCCTCAAAACACACAAGCGTTTTGGTTTTTGGGTGGCACTCCCACATATGCGCAAAATATAACCGGCTCAGTTGTTGCTGTTGGTGGTGGGGCGGTATTGCGCGCGGTAACAAACAGCAACCCAAACGCGGGCGCAAATGAAGTCGCCATAGCCACAACCGATAACACCACGCTCTTGGGTAATGTCGGACCCGATAGTGCCATTTTTTTTAACAAGAAAACTAAATATGTTACTGATGGTCAGATTTCATTATATGTGGTTCGCCCCGGAGACTCACTTTCAGGTATTGCGGAAATGTTCGGGGTGTCGGTGAACACTATTCTTTGGGCAAACGATATCACAAACAGAAATATGATAAAGCCGGGCATGACGCTTACCATTTTGCCGATTTCCGGCATACGACACACGGTTAAAAAAGGAGAAACACTGGTTTCCATTGCAAAAAAATATCACGGAAATGTGGATGATATCGCATTGTATAATGGCATCGCGCCAACAGCGACCCTTGTTCAAGGAACAGCCATTGTTATTCCGGGAGGAGAAATAAGAACAGCCGCCCGCCCCACCCGGAGCGCTTCGCGCTCCGGGTGGGGCTCTGGACATCCGCGTATCACCCACGCTCCATTTAACCCCTATCGTGGTGGGAGTGGTCCCTCGCTTCCCGGATTTTTCAGCAACCCGCTTCCGGGCGGTATCATTACGCAAGGATTGCACGGGTGGAATGCAGTTGATATCGCAGCTCCAACATGGACAAAGATTCATGCGGCGGCGCCCGGCATTGTTATAGTGGCTCACACCGGTGGATGGGGCGGAGGATACGGGAACTATGTCGTTATCAATCACGGAAACGGTACGCAAACATTATATGCGCACATGGTGCGCAACATATCGCACGTGGGTGAAAAAGTTTCTCGCGGTGAAATAATCGGTTATGTTGGCATGACCGGCGAGGCGACCGGACCGCATTTACACTTTGAAGTGCGTGGGGCACGCAATCCTTTTGTGGGGTGTCGCATATGGCGCGTGTGCTATCCAAAAACGCTACGGTATTAATTTTAGATACAACAAAAATCCAAAAATCATTGTCGTAACACCCCACTAATATCGGATATCCGAAAATGTCAGATGTTCACCTACACGCGTGTAATATCCACTCCTATTTTCTGCAAGCGTTTTTCAATATGACTATACCCGCGGTCAATATGTCGCGCAACGCGAACATTTGATGTTCCGCTTGCGATGATGCCGGCGATTATGTACGCAAGCCCCGCGCGCAGGTCCGGCGCCTCAAGATTTTTACCAACCAGTTGATTTGGTCCGCGCACCAAGACTCTGTGAGGGTCAAACATGGTGATGTCCGCACCCATGCGCACAATGTCATCGGTATAGCGCAATCTTCCTTCAAACAATGTTTCAAATACCAAGCCCTCACCTTGTGCTTGCGTAAGAAAAATAGTCAACGGCGCCTGCAGGTCTGTTGAAAAACCCGGGTATTCATGTGTGCGCACCGATGTGCAGTGGTATGGCTCGTGCGGTTTTCGTATGGTAAGAGAAGTTTTGTCTTGTGTGTACAGAACTCCCGCACTATCAAAAACAGAAAGGAGGGAGCGTATATGGAGAGGATTGCAATTTGTAATATGCACCTCTTTTCCGGCAAGTGCAGCTAAAATGGCGAAGCTCCCCGCCTCTATGCGATCCGGAATAACAGTATAAGTTTTTTCGCGCGCATGAAGCAGTTCTCCGCCAACAATGGTAATAGTCGGTGTTCCAACACCCTGTATGTTTGCTCCGGACGCGACCAGATACTGTGCGAGGTTTTGTATTTCCGGTTCCATAGCTACATTTCTTAAAATGGTTGTTCCGCGCGCGAGCGTTGCCGCCATCATCAGTGTTTCGGTTGCGGTTACGCTTGCTATGTGAAAGAAAATATCTGCGCCATGGAGCCCTTGTGGCGCGGACAATGTGTAGTGAGTATCGTTTTGTATATATGTGGCACCCATAAGCTCAAATGAATTAACAAAAATATCTATCGGGCGGGCGCCTATGACACATCCACCGGGGTGTGGAAAAGAAACACTGCCATAGCGCGATAGCAGTGGTCCGGTCAACACTACGGATGCTCTCAATTTCTTTGCCCTGTCTTCCGGTAACACGGTGTGTGCTTGTTTTGGCGATGAAAGTACGATGCCGGTTTCCGTATGTTCCACTGATACGCCGATTTCTTCAAGGATTGCGGAAAGCGCGATCACATCAAGTACATCGGGAACGTTTTCAATGTGCACAGCGTCTTCAAACAACAGTGCCCCCGCCATTATTTTTAAGATATCGTTTTTTGCTCCGGAAACCGGAATGTCGCCTTCAAGAGTGTGTGCGCC
>DRJB01000059.1 GCA_011052355.1 Candidatus Kaiserbacteria bacterium | reverse complement strand
TATGGCGGGAACAATGAGTAATTCTTATATTGGTCTAATACTGTTTAGAGTCTTTATAACATATATGCAAGGTGACGGCTTCTTATACTATACGCGGTTGACGCATGTCATACAATATTGACACTCAACAAAAGCGCCGTATAAAATATATGCACTTTTCCACATCTGCTATCCACATTTGCAATTGTCATATAAGTTTGTGATACACTGGTGAAGTATAGGTAGTATTCTTTCAAGAAAGAAGGCACACCATTTATTATAAAAATAATTATATTATGGAACAAACAAATATTGAAAATCAAATCACCCCGCATGTTTGCACAAGTAGCAGGGAACGAGTGGCGTGGACTGTTTTGGCAGTGGTCGCTCTTGTGCTTGGTATTATTATTGGCATGTTCTGGGTTTCTCATTCTTCAAATCCCGGTCAACAGGTAGGTGCGTTGACGCAACAGCAACAGCAACAGATTGCACAACAACAGGCGGCATCCGCAATACCGCTCAATGGGCAGGTGGTATCAATCTTAAACACGAGCGCACAATCCGGGACAATTCAATTGCGTGTGTCTTTCGCTCATGTAAATAATCCGACATTTCAAAATCCCTATCCTCGTCCAAACATACCCGCTACTTCCGGTCCCAACCCATCAGGTTCCTCAGCGCAAAGCGCGAGTGGGATAAAAACTCTTACTGTATCATTCACAAAAAATACAGTCTTTACAAATAAAAAAGCAAGTGAAATTAAGGCAGGTGATTATCTGAGTGTTCGTTCCGCTTCCGGAAACTACGCCTCGGGGAAGCCGTTTACGGCAACACAAGTGTCCTATTTTAATCCGGTAACTCAAATAGAACAAATGGTAACCGGTGGTGGTCACACATTGTTCGGAAAAGTGACATCAATTAAAACTGTCGGCTCTTCAAAAATAATCACGGTCAGTGCGCGCATCGTGAATAAAAAAGAATTCGCCAATGTACTTCTCACCAAAGTTGCGACAAAACCCTATCCGCACAGTCTGCTTAGAAGTGATGTGTCTTTTTCAAACAAGCCATATACCGTTACGATAAACAGTGGTACGCATGTAAATTATGTCGGTAAATCATCATCCAAGCTTGCGGTTGGTACTACGGTCGCCGTGTCAGGGAAAGAAGATATCTACACCACCAACAAAATTACCGCAGTTTCTCTGGCTGTACTCCCTCCATCTCCCGGGAAATAGGCTTCTGATAGTATAAACCGGGCAAAAGGTCGCAGACCTTTTGCCCGGTTTATATGCTATTTAGAGCATCTCAGAACACTTGACATATAAAGTGTCAAGTGTTAGTATACTCCTTATAAGACACACGTCATAAGACACACGTCTTACATTCTATGCAATTTATAGCAAGCGCCCTGATGGGCATTCTTCTTTTCCCGGGAGCCATGTTTCATCGTCCAATCCCGCAAATTTCAAGCGTAAAATCGCTTGAAAGCTTTGCTGTTGATGAGGATATTCCCTTAGTCCATTTACCTGCAAATACGCTAACCGTTACTTCAACGGCGTATAATGCTGTACCTAATCAGACAGACAATTCTCCGTTTATCACTGCAAGCGGTGCTTATTCAAACCCGCAGGTTATTGTCGCGCGTTCTCGCGATCTTTCCAAAAAGCTTCCTTTCGGTACCATTATCGCTATTGAAAAACCGAGTCATCAGCGCACGTGCGGATATGGCGCCGTGGAAAAACAAATAGGGTATCGTGTTGTTGCCGATGCTATGAATGCTGATAAACATAATCAAATTGACATATTACTCAACCGTAAAAATATGGTTCGCGTTGGAAATATGTACAAGAACCCTAGCATTATATTTGGCGTGTGTAATCACGTGACGATTCGTATTGTCGGGCACATTCTTATACGTAACATACCGCGCACGCAGGCACAGCTTGCCACATATGTTGCAACGCATAATGCGGTTAAATCTTCAACATCGGTGGCATCGGGAGACGTGGCGTTTAGATAACTATTGATATAGTTTTTTAAAATGGTGTGCAAAAGTTTTGCTATTTGCGTAAGAGGACTTTCTTTCTCTCCTCGTATTCTTTAGTATCAATTTCTCCCTTTGCATAGCGTTCTTTCAATAATTCCAAAGCACTGTTGCGATGTGTATTATTCGGAAGTATGTTTTCATTATTTGCGAGGCGCTTAATGAGCATCACTATTAACGCGATGACAAGTGCCCAAAACACAATCATCGCTAAAAATCCGATGGGTCCCCAACCGCCCATGTTTCCATATGTTTCGTACCCGTTCCAATATCCAATCATAAGTTTAAGCAAGTTAGTTTGATAATGTATTAAGTATACTCGTCACCGCCGTGCGCGCGCAAGCCCCTCGGGGGCTATATTCCGGGGCATGCCCGGAATATAGCCCCCGAGGGGCTTGCTAGATAATCAACGTATCTATATGTGGCTCATTGCAACACCTTCTTTTATTTCTCGCACAGAGCGATATCCACCCTCCTCACCATTTGAAAAAACAATCTGCCATAGTTGCAATTTTCGTGCGCGGAACGCACCGGCGCACATGAGAAGATAATATCTCCACATACGTCTGAATTTTTCATCATAAGAGGGAAGTGTATCCCATGCATTTTCAATATTGTGATACCACGCCATGAGTGTTTTGTCATAATCTGCGCCGAAATTATGCCAATCTTCCAGAATAAATTTCCCTTGCGCGGCGCGTGTTACTTGTCGTAGTGCCGGTATAACACCATTTGGAAAAATATATTTATGTATCCACGGGTCAGGTCCTGTGAACCTGTCATTTGTGCCTATAGTGTGTAATAGAAAAAGACCATCATCTTTTAAGACAGAGCGCACGGTTGAGAAATACGTATCATAATTGCTTATGCCGACATGTTCAAACATGCCAAGCGAAACAACCCTGTCAAAAATCTTTCCGTATTCTTTTGGGAGATTGCGATAATC
>DRJB01000058.1 GCA_011052355.1 Candidatus Kaiserbacteria bacterium | reverse complement strand
TGACCTCTGGTCTACCTGCTGTCGCGCCAGCGGCACCGCAGGGTAGCTATGTCGGGTTTTGATAACCGCTGAAAGCATCTAAGCGGGAAGCTTGCTCCAAGATTAGGAATCGTTATGAGACTCCTGGAAGATGACCAGGTTGATAGGCTTTAGGTGTACGCACAGTAATGTGTTTAGCCGAGAAGTACTAATATGTCCAGTCTCTTGCGTGGAAATCTGTGTGACACAAGACGATATTTTCGTTGTGTGCACTTTGGTTCAAAATAAATACGTATTCAATTTTAATAATGTCAGTATGCTCACGTTTGCTCGTGAGCCCAGGAACGCGCCCACAGTGTTGGTGATTTGTCGGAGGAGTTATACCCGTTCCCATTCCGAACACGGCAGTCAAGCCTTCTTGAGCCGATGGTACTCCGCAAGGGGGAGAGTAGGTAGTCGCCAACACCGTGGGCGTGTTCTTGTTTGTGAATATACTTCTTCGCATGTAATGGCAGGGAGAGTAGGTAAAAAAGGCACCACTGAAGTGGTGCCTTTTTTGCTCCCTTCGTTCGCCTCAAACAAGCACACACATGTGCTTGTTGCTCGGCTCGCTCGGTAGTAGTCGCCAACACCGTGGGCGTGTTCTTGTTTGTGAATATACTTCTTCATGTGTAATGGCAGGGAGAGTAGGTAAAAAAGAGGGGCGCCACTACAGTGGCGCCCCTCTTTTTGCTTTCTCTTTGCGAAGGGATGGGTCAGAACACTGCCCCGCCCTGCGCCATTTCATGGCGCAGGGCGGGGCAGTGTTCTGACAAGTTGTTCACATCGCATTTGTGGCATTGTGATTTTCCTTTATACTACATAGCAATGGCACAAAGTATTTCATGGGCGGCTCGCCGTCGCGCGATAGTCATCATCATATTGGCATTCATTGTCGCTATCATCGCTTTTTCTTTTCACAGAACCGTTTTATATAATGCCCCGTCATGTACTGATGGTGTGCAAAACCAAAACGAAACAGGTGTTGATTGCGGCGGGGTCTGTCCGTATTTGTGCACCACACAAGTTGAGCAACCGGTTGTACAATTTGTACGTGCAATTCAAAATGGCGGGGGGCGAACTGACATCATCGCATATGTGGAAAACCAAAATGTAAGTGCCGGCGTATCGCATGCCCCGTACACTATAGATATGTATGGTCAGGAGGGAACCGTCATTGCCACACACTCCGGTTTCGTTACTCTTCTTCCGCACACTGTTACACCGATTTTTATTCCGGGTGTCGCACACGGCTCGATTAAAATTACAAACGCATTTCTCACTTTCAATACGAAAAAGATGCATTGGGTAAAGCGCACCGCCACGGTTTCGTTACTGCCATTTTCAAATATACAAGTTACGCAGGGCACGGTGCCACACATTACCGCCACAATTACGAACCCGTACACCACAGTGTATCGTAATCTGAGAGTTATCATTTCAGTGTTTGATCGCAATGACAATATCATCGCGGTGTCGCAAACGATTGTTCCTGTTCTTCAAGGGCTCGGAACCGCGCCGCTGGTGTTTACGTGGGGTGGTCCATTTTCAAGTGTACCGGTACGAGAAGATCTTTTCTCTATACTTCCGCTAAACGGACAATAAAATATGAGTGAGCAGGTATCGCGTGTGCGCGCATTCTCTCGCCACATAGACTGGTTTCTGATTCTGCCCGCACTCCTACTGACCGGAATCGGGTTACTCACAATGCATACATTTGGCGTAGGGTATTCGCTTGCCCCTCGGCAGTTGGTGTGGATGATTATCGCATTTGCAGTATACATCTCCATTTCTTTCATTGATGTGCGTGCGTTGCGTCGCACTTCTCTTATTATGGTGCTCTATTGGTTTGTACTCATTCTTCTAGTAATACTCCTTGTTGCCGGCCACACCATCATGGGGGCGAAAAGCTGGTTTGTGTTTGGTGGGCTGTCATTTCAACCGGCAGACCTTGCAAAATTGGTTCTTATAGCGCTTTTGGCAAAGTATCTTTCACGGCGTCATGTGGAAATTGCAGACTGGCGACATATAGTGGTAACTGGCACATATTCACTGCTCATTGTGTTGCTGGTATTGATGGAGCCAGATCTCGGAACTGCCGTTATTATAGGTTCAATTTGGTTTGGGCTCATGCTTGTTTCCGGCATATCAAAAAAACATCTCGCCGCAATTATTATATTACTTACTCTCGCTGCCACTTTTCTATGGTCTTTTGGGCTTAAACCGTATCAGCGTGCGCGCATTGTAACTTTTGTTAACCCTGCGGCGGATATTCGTGGCGCCGGATATAACGCCTATCAAGCCATGATAGCGGTCGGTTCCGGTGAGCTATTTGGGAAGGGAATAGGATACGGAACACAAAGCCAACTTCGTTTTCTTCCGGAATATCAGACTGATTTTATATTTGCAGCATACGCGGAAGAGTGGGGATTTTTCGGTGTATTGTTACTGTTATCGCTCTATGGAATTTTACTCGCCAGATTATTCATTATTGCGCGACATTCCGCCACAAATTTTGATGCATTTTTCACTATCGGTGTTGCCATACTTTTTTTGGCACATATCGTGGTACATATCGGTATTAATATCGGATTGTTGCCCGTGACAGGCACTACCATTCCGTTTATGAGTTACGGTGGTTCTCACTTGATTATGGAATTTGCCGCGTTGGGAGTGGTCACTTCTTTCGCGCGCTTCGCGCGCGCCGCTCCTCGCGAGATGCTTAAAGATCAAATGTCCGCACTGGAATAAAGCGCGAATGTGCGGGCAATCATTTCTTGTTGTGAAAATTTTTCGCGCACTCGTTTTGAAAGCGCTGTGCCAAGTTCTCTTGCGCGCTGTGTGTGTGTGAGCAAATCGGTCAACGCATTGGAAAGCGCCACTGTGTTGCCGGGTGTAACCAGTATGCCATTTTCGTTTGTGTTGATGAGCTCGGAAACGCCCCCGACATCTGTTGCGACTACTGGACATTTGGCGATGCCGGCTTCAAGTAGTGCAAATGGAAACCCCTCTTTTTCGGATGATAGTACAAAGATGTCGGCGGAATACAGAAGTTTGTGCACCTGTTCAACGAATCCCATAAAAAAGATGCGGTCTTCAAGTTTGGCACGGCGCGCTTGCTTTGCAAGCGCGCCGTGCTGGTCTCCCTCATTAAAAAGCACCAGCGCAACATCAGGGGTGTCGTGCGCCACCCGCACAAATGCGTCAATAAGTACATTGATGTTTTTATTACGATTGAGTTCCGCGGTACTCACCACCCATCTGGAATATTGTGCGAGCCCCAGCTTTTGCTCAATACATTTCCCGCGCGCTGTCGCGCGCGGGAACAGTTCATACGGCTCTATCCCGTTTGGAATACACACCAAGCGCTTCCTTCGCACAAAAAGCGCCGGTGTTGCAAGAAATTGCTGTTGAGAAAGTACAATGGTCTTTGTGGAAAGCAGTACGGTCGCATACGTCGCAATCCAAATAAGTGCTCGTGAAAAAAATGGACGTGGTTCCTCGTGTGGCAATCCATGCGCGGTAAAGATAATGCGCTTTACACCCAAGACACGTCCCGCAAGTGCGCTTATGCCACCGGCTTTTGAACTGTTCACATGCACGACAGTCGGGCGCTCTTTTTTAATAATGCGCAACAATTCTCTATATGCTCGCACATCACTCATCAATGACATGTCGCGCATAAGTGATGGAATAATCACCACCCGCACTCCCGCATCTGCAAGTCGCTTCGCAAGCTCTCCGGGCGCCGCATCTTTCCCACCGGTTCCCCCAAGCGCCACCACAACATCCGTCCCGGCTTCTTTTGCTACAGTAGCCAGGGCATATACATACGCCTGTGCCCCGCCCCAATTTGACTTGGTTATAATATAGAGTATCTTCTGCGTTTTCATTTCATGTGCCATATATAAGATAACTGTACTATAGAACAAATAGGTATACTATGGAAAGTATTCGCGTTTATGATGTTTTCACGTCGTCAAACATTCGTATTGCTCACGGGAGATTTTTTGTTGCTCTTCGGTGCTTTGTGGGTGACGCTTGGTATTCGTACCGGAGCAATCCCCACAACCGGTTTTTTCTTAAGTAACCTCATTCCTTTCATACCTATCTTCATTTTTTCAATTATTATTTTTTATATTGCCGGACTGTACGAAAAGCCCACACGCCCTATTTTGCAAGTGATGGGAGAACGCATTGTGGGTGCGCAAATTGCAAATGTCATCATAGCGGCGGTATTCTTTTTCCTTCTGCCTCTCTCTATAGCTCCTAAAACTATTCTCGCAATTTATCTGGTTGTGTCGGTTACCGCAATTACACTGTGGCGATTTTATGCTCTGCATCATATCTTTCATAGCGACAAGCGCAAGGCGATTTTAGTGGGGCATGGAGATTTTGCAAGAGAAATAATGGATGAAATGAACGAAAGCAAACAATACACCATTGAGATGGTTGAACATACGGATACTGCCACTTTTCCGAATGCACAAGCACTTTCAAATCGCATCAATGAACACTTGCGTGAAGGCGTAACGGTGGTCATCATTGACACGCGTGATGCGCGTGCCGCCACTGCGCTTCCGGCACATCAAGACACCATCTTGGCAGGAGTATTTTTCATTGACCTGGTTCGTTTTTATGAAGATATGTTTGGAAGGGCTCCGCTTGATAGAATTGATTACACATGGTGGTTTGACCGCATTCCAAACCGCACCGGAATATATGATATTACAAAACGTTTTTTTGATTTTATTTTTTCAATTATCGCGGGAATTGTCGCCTTGTTCATCATTATCCCTGTTGCGATTATATTGGCTGTTACCGGTGGCACACCGTTTATCTTTCATGAGCGAATAGGAAAAAATGGCAAGTTGTTTCGTATTGTAAAAATACGCACCATGCTCTTTGATGACCATGGAGATTCGCAACTGCGTTCAAAAAATCATATAACGGCATTTGGTTCGTTTTTGCGAAAGACCCGTATTGATGAATTACCGCAGTTGTGGAATGTATTGCGCGGTGACCTTTCGTTTATAGGGCCACGTCCGGAATTGCCGAGCATTGCATCGGTGTATGAAAAAGAAATCCCCTACTACCACTTGCGACATCTTACGGTGCCCGGATTGTCCGGCTGGGCGCAAATTCGCGATTATGATGCACCACGCGGAGCACCGAACGTTGAAAAAACACGTAGAAAATTATCGTACGATCTTTATTATCTCGTGCACCGCTCTGTTTGGTTGGATATGACGATTCTACTTAAAACCATCCGCACGATTTTTGTTTTTTCCGGGTCATGATTTTGGTAAAACCACCAAGTAAAAACTGCCAATACATCCAACCACCGTGCTATTATATATACGCAATACACCATGGAAACACCATTTTCAAAAGAGGGCTTGGCGAGTAACAAACCTAAAAGTGATGAGCTACTCCCTGATGACCACTGGTTTTCCGCTACAGAAAAACTC
>DRJB01000057.1 GCA_011052355.1 Candidatus Kaiserbacteria bacterium | reverse complement strand
GCGCTTGACCCGGAAATGATTGTGCCCGGTACCGAGGGTTTTACTCGTGCGTATGTAGCACATCTTTTGCGCGCAGGTGAAATGCTTGGTGCGTCAATAGCTTCACTACATAACCTTGGGTTTATACTTTCACTTGTGGACGGCGCGCGTAAGGCAATATTTTCAGGAAGTTTTGATAAGTATCGCGCGGATTTCGTTCATGATTATTATTACAGCTAGATCCTCACCAGCACCTCTGTGATGAGGGGTTTACGAAACCCCTCATTGAGGGGTTTCGTCATTGAGGGGTTTCGTAAACCCCTCATTTCTGATAGTATATATTACGGGTTTTAAGGGTAATTTTGCCCATTGGAGCAAAACATGAGTGTCCTTTTTTTGGTATTTCAGTTGTTGTTGATATTTGGTTGTTTGATATTGGTGGTGATGATTGTTGTTGCGACAATATCAAGAATATCAACGATGTTTCGATGACTTTACTTCGCCCCCATGTCTACTAACGACAGGGGGTATTTTTTTATTATACTTATAAAACATACTATTTTTTCGTACCAACACTGTTTTCTGGCGGAGTTGTGAGATGTTTTAACATATACCTGCTCGCTCACATCTTATTCTTTGAATATCCGAACGTAACTTAATATGAGGGGTTTACGAAACCCCTCATATAGCATCATCAAGATGATTATCCTGTATGATGATGATACACTCACATTTTATGGAAAAATTTAAACTACACGCACCATTTCCTCCTGCGGGCGACCAACCGCAAGCGATAAAAGCTCTTTTGAACGGGCTTAAAAAGAACGCACACTATCAAACACTTCTTGGGGTGACTGGTTCCGGAAAAACCTACACGATGGCGAATGTCATCGCCAAGTATGGAAAGCCGACACTTGTCCTTGCTCATAATAAAACTTTAGTGGCACAACTCGCGCAAGAGTATCAAGATTTTTTCCCTGAGAATGCCGTGCATTATTTCGTTTCTTATTACGACTATTATCAGCCGGAAGCATACATAGCTCATTCCGACACGTATATTGAAAAAGAGGCGATGATAAACGCGGAGATTGACCGATTGCGCCACGCAGCAACACAAGCACTTTTAACTCGCAAAGATGTTATTATCGTTGCTTCAGTTTCCGCCATATATGGGCTTGGCTCGCCGGAGGAATATAAAAAAGCGCACACAAAACTCACCGTAGGCGAATCACTTTCAAGAGCTGATTTGGTGCGACGCTTGGTGAGCATATATTTTGAACGTACCAATGCCGATTTATCTCCCGGATTGTTCCGTGCCATTGGCAATCATGTGGAAATAATGCCGGTGAATGAAAAAACACTTTATCGTATTTCTTTTACTGATGATGCACGTATCGCTTCAATAGATGCACTTAATCCAATTTCACGTGCACATCTTTCAACACACGATACATTATTTATATTTCCGGCGAAACACTTTGTTACTTCAAAAAGCGAGCGCGTTCGCGCGCTTTCTTCAATCAAAGAAGAATTAGATACACGCTTGGCGCAATTAAAGCGAGAAGGAAAACAGCTTGAGGTGGAACGCCTGCGCAGACGTACACTGCATGATTTGTCACTCATTCGTGAAATTGGATATACCAATGGTATTGAAAACTATTCGCGTCATTTTGATGGGCGTTGTGCCGGCGAGCCACCCTCCACACTTCTTTCTTATTTTCCAAAAACATCTTCCGGAGAACCGGATTTTCTAACTATTATTGATGAGTCGCATGTGACAGTGCCACAAATTGGCGGTATGTATGCGGCAGACCGTTCCAGAAAAGAAACACTCATTGAGTACGGGTTTCGTCTGCCTTCTGCTCGCGACAACCGCCCACTTACTTTTGAAGAATTTGAAGAGCGAACCGGCAATTTCATATATACAAGCGCTACGCCGGGGGTTTATGAGAAAGAACACTGCGACCTTTCATCTGGAAAAGTGGTGGAGCAAATTATTCGCCCAACCGGACTGGTTGACCCGACGATTTTTATTCATAAAGTGACAGGAAGTGAAAAATATAAAGGACAGATTGCAGATTTTATAAGCGAGGCAGGGGTGGTTATTAAAGGTGGCGGAAGAGTTCTCGCCACTACGCTTACAAAAGTAATGGCGGAAGACTTAACGAATTTTCTTAAAAAGAAAGGCATGAAAGCAACCTATTTACATAGTGATGTAAAAACCATAGACCGAATTACATTGCTCACTGAGTTTCGCAGGGGTGTGTATGATGTGCTGGTCGGTGTAAACCTTCTTCGTGAGGGGCTTGATTTGCCGGAAGTGGAGCTTATCGGAATTCTTGATGCGGACAAGGAGGGATTTTTAAGAAGCGAAACATCTTTGATACAAACAATCGGACGTGCGTCACGCAATGTGCTTGGGAGGGTGATTTTATACGCGGACATAATGACAGGATCAATGAAGCGTGCGTGTGATGAAACCAATCGCAGACGAGCGTTGCAGATGGACTATAATAAAAAGCATCACATTACTCCAAAAACAATTCGCAAAGAAATCCACGACATTGCTGAATCGTTACGAACCGGCCACGAGAAAACCGTTGAAAATATTATTTCCATTGAGCGAGAGGATTTTAGGAAAGCTCCGCGCGCGTTTCTTAAAAAGAAACGCGCGCAAATGAACAGCGCAGTTTCCGAGCTTGATTTTGAGACCGCGGCGATTATTCGAGACGAAATTCGCGCACTTGAAAAACAATCTGAAAAACCGAAACGTGCACAAGTCTCCCGATTTTGAAAGTTAAACTTTCAAAATCGGGAGACTTGTGCACAGTGCGGAATATGGGTAGAGCGCTAATCTGATACTATATATATATGACTTTCAGAAAATTGTTCGTCGGTATGTTTATATTTTTGGCAATTCTTGCCTACGGTTCCGTATGGCTCTATGGAAATTTTATATTGTCAAACTTCTCAGGAGTAAATATGTATGCCTATATGCAGGTATTTATGTTTATAACGGTATTTTTGTTAATAACAGCACTTTTGTTTTCGGTTGTGGTTCGCTCCATTGCTCGCCCAATTCACAACCTTACCACTGCGATGGATATATTTGCGCAAAAAAATGAACGAAAACCAATCCTTTTAACATTATTGACTCCGCGCGAAATACGCACACTGGTATTAACATTTATAAACCTCTCAGAGCGTGTTGAAGGAGCGCATAAACGCACCGTTGAAAATGCGCGAGTTAAATCTGATTTCATCTCAACTGCCGCGCACCAATTGCGTACCCCACTTACCGGAATTCGTTGGGCGCTTGAGGCATTGGAACAAGACGCCAGTCTCACCGCAGAAGAAAAAACACTCGTGAAGGATGCGGAGGAAAAAAGTCACGCGCTGGTGTCTATTGTGAGCACGCTTCTAGATATTTCAAGCATTGAATCAGGTAAATATAGATATACATTCGCACCGGTTGATATGGATGAATTATCACAAAAAACGACACAAGATTTCCAGCACCTTGCACATGAACGTAATATTACATTGGAGTATAAGCCACCAGCTAAGGCACTCATGCCAGTTCGTGCTGATAAAGAACGCATACAATGGATATTAAATAACGTGATTGAGAATGCCATTCGCTATACTCCCCCGGGTGGGTATGTTTCCGTATGGTCTGAAATTATCAGTAAACATATGGTATTGACACATATAAGTGATTCGGGTATCGGTATTTCTGCAGGTGATAAATCAAGTATTTTTGAACGATTTTATCGTGCAGGAAACGCTATCGCAAAGGAGAATGCGGGCAATGGTCTTGGGCTTTATATTGCACGCACCATTGCCACGGACCATGGTGGTGATCTTAATTTTGCCGGAAATGAAAATGGTGTAGGCACCACGTTTACTCTTTCCTTGCCAGTGGTGGGTTAGTGATTATTATATGGTATACTCTTATCCATGACTTCTGATGCCATTATCTTGGTTGTTGAAGATGATCCAATCCTAAAAAATTTACTTGGGCATACTTTTGTCAACCAATACCATATGGTATATGCAAGCAATGGCGCTGAGGGGCTTTCTCTTATGGAAGAAAATCAGCCGTCGCTCATTTTGCTTGACCTTATGATGCCGGACATGGATGGATTTACTTTCTTGGAAAAGGCGCGCAGTCGCACCGATGCAATGAAAGACGTACCGATTATTGTTATATCAAACCTTGGTCAACAAAAAGATATTGACCGTGCGAAATCTCTGGGTGCCAATGATTATCTTGTTAAAGCGAATGTGTCCGTTGATGAAATTGTTGCAAAAATAAAGCAAACACTTGAGGAGTAGCACGCGGTGCGAAATGTGATAAAGTGACAGTGTACCCACGCCCAAAGCGTCGGATATTTTGTATATATGCAGAAGAAAAATAATATAAACATACACAGGCATGGTAGCGAGTGGCTTGCCATCGTCGGTGCACGCACACACAATCTTAAAAACATATCTGTAAAACTTCCGCGCGGAGCGATGACGGTCATTACCGGGATTTCAGGGTCCGGAAAATCATCACTGGCGTTTGATACTATCTTTGCGGAAGGTCAGCGCAGATATATTGAATCATTGTCAGCGTACGCGCGACAATTTTTGAAGCAAATGGCAAAGCCGGATGTGGAAGAAATAACGGGACTTTCTCCGGCAATTTCCATTGACCAAAAAAGTCGTTCAAATAACCCACGCTCAACGGTCGCCACTATTACGGAAATTTATGATTATCTGCGCGTGCTGTACGCGCGTGCCGGGCAACCATATTGCACGCACCATGATGTTCCCATTAAGAAACTTTCAAAAGAAGAGATGATACAAGTTGCAATGCGTGCTGTTTTTAAAAAAGATACAGATGGTGATGGCAATGGTGTTGCTGTCGGGGCGCCGGCTACGCCGG
>DRJB01000056.1 GCA_011052355.1 Candidatus Kaiserbacteria bacterium | reverse complement strand
ATCTTCTTTTCCAGTGCTTTCTTCTTCTCTTCCAATCCAATAATTAATTCTTTGACTTTTGTTATGTCTCTAACTTCTTTTGCTTCTTGATACACTCCAAAGAACTCTTCTCCCAAGGTTTTTAGCTCTTTGTATTCTTGCACGGCTTGTTCACATTGGCTGGGCATAGTTGAATATAATATAAGCGTAGCACAAAGGTGATTACTGTGTGGTTTTGCCGGGGTGTGGGCGATACAGGATTTGAACCTGTGACCTCACGCGTGTGAAGCGTGCGCTCTAACCAATCTGAGCTAATCGCCCCAGAACACGCTTGAGCATAGCAGAAAAAACACGCTTGAGCCACTTTGAACAATGGGAGCCCGAGCCGTGGCGTCTATCGTTTGCGAGGGATAAGTTGCAATAATCTTCGTTCCAACTCATTTTCAATTTCTTCTTTTGAAAATCCCATGCGCACCAGCACCTGATATTCATCGGATAATAAACGTCGCGTTTTGTGAACGTCCATACCACTTTGCTCTATTTCATCGTGATGTTTTTTCATCACATCCAACACCGGCTCCGGTGCTATTCCTTCGTGGAGTTCTTTGTGCGCATCAAATTCGCTTCGCAGTGTTTCTTCCTGTGAATTATTCTTCTCACCCTCATCTGTGTTTGGTTTTTCAAAACTAAAAAATTTCATATGATTTTTATTTTTATGATTAAATTAATTACGCATACATAATAACCCATATCAATCAGTACCGGAGGTGGACCCGAGGAGATTCGAACTCCTGACCTCCGCATTGCAAATGCGGCGCTCTAACCGAGCTGAGCTACGGGCCCGATAGTGAAAGCATACATGTTTTTGCTTATTTTTTCCAGTGCTTGTACCGTGCCAGAAAAAATGATGCCAATTCCGCGCTTGAATATCTTAAGATATTCAAGCGCGGAATTCTTGAGCACGCTAGTCTTTGGACAAAGCGAGATTAATAAGATGCTCCGTAAAGTTTGGTGAGGGCTCACCGACCGCTTCAAGCATTGCCGGAAAAATAGATTTTTCTGCGAGCTCGGGAAGTGAGTGTGTTTCAATATAATGAATACTGTGTGGTGTTACTATAAAATCACTACGCGAATAATGTCGCAGACCAAGTGAGCGATGCATCGCCATAGCTGATTGTAGCAACTCTTCTTTTTGAGATTTTGAAAATGTAGCGGGACAAGATATTTTTATACCCTCATCATTTTTTTTCACATCAGATGATAAAAATTCCTCATTGCGTGTTGCGATTATTTCCGCCACCGGTAATGTGTATAATTCTTCACCGCGAAAATTTTCAATAACACCAACCGACGCTTCCCTGCCACGAACATACTCTTCAAGAAGTACGTTTTGAGCTCCCTCATCAAACAATGCAACCGCCGCTTCATGCACTTGTGGATACCCGGTTGAAAGAGACACCCCAACAGACGAACCCCATCGCACCGGCTTTACCACGACTGGCGGAATAAAAGCTCGCACGGCTGTCATAATACTATCTGCAATATCATCAGGTGATTCAATGAGAACATATCGCGGAGTATGTATCTTATTTTCCCCTGCATACTTTTTTGCAAACACTTTGTGCATAGCAAGAAACGAGGCAAATGAGTTTGATCCTGAATATGGCACACCATGTCTTTCAAGTATTTTTTGCACTTCACCGTCCTCACCATATTCGCCATGCAACCCGACAAGTACCACATCAACCATCTCTAATACGCGTACCGGTGATACGGGTCTTCCCGCCACATGCCATACGCCTGTTTTATCAATGAAAATATCACGCGGGGTATACCGCTCTGGTAATAGATGCGAAAGTAAAACATTTCCCGTCGCAAGTGACGTTTCGTATTCGTGTGATGGACCACCGCGCAAAACCCCAACAACAATATTCATACCTATAGTATACATAATAAACGCCGGCGGTGTGTGCCGTCGGCGTAGTGGAAGGTGTATTATACTTCTCTCTTTTTTTCTGCTTCTTGTTGTCTTCCATCAATTCCTTTTACCCACGAAGGGGTTTGCATAACCTCATACGACCGCGGAATTGGTTCTCGCATCTCAAGAGTACAGTACTTTTTCTCCACAACACTCCTCACATAGAATGCCCCACACACCTCGCACCAATAGTCATGATCAACGGAAAATCGATCAAGGTGCTCTTGGTATGAGAGATCGGGAGCAAGTGGAAAAAATGGTATTTCCGTGAACGACTGCGCCGTAGCGTGGTCAATGATATTTCCTTTTTCACATACGCAGGGAATACCCGTATTAAAGGCGCCAAGATACTTTCTCCTCACCTCTGTGAGAGCCTCAGAAAACTCGTTTGGTGGTTCATAAGTCACTGTAATATCCTCCGGTTACTATCCTTCCAGAGAATACCACATGGGCGTGCTTGAAGCACGCCCATGTGGTATTCTCTGGAACCGCTTTCTAAACTTTTATTCTCCGCCGTTGCCGATGGCGCGCAATGGCAAAGCGGTGTGCTTCGCTGTTTGCAAGCACGACATCAATTTCGGAAATACCTGTACGGCGCACTCCGATAACTTCGCGCGGACGATGTCTTTGGTCTTTTACCACCGCCAATACAGGTATT
>DRJB01000055.1 GCA_011052355.1 Candidatus Kaiserbacteria bacterium | reverse complement strand
TCAAAATAATCAAGAAGACCAACAATTTCTACGATATCAAAACGTTTATTTGGAACAAGAGTGCTTACGTCGTGAGCGTTGCCACATATCCAATTAAAACAAGACGAGACACCTGCGTCTTCGGCAAGTTGTTTACCAATGTCTAATGCCGACTGATCTTTATCCAGTGTAATAACTTCAATATCTTGATGTATTCCATTTCTTTTCAAATCTGATACTACTTGAATTGTCGCTCTTGATGAACCACCGGCAATGCTAAGCACACGTATCGGGTTTATGTCATTTTGTTGCCCCCGTTCTTTAATTAATAGAGATATATTATGGTCAATTGCACTGCGTGTAATTTTAAGCCTATTACGCAGTGCCTTCGGTTGTGCGACGACGGTATGCCAAAAAGTATTTGCGATACCTTTTGGTGTCCACCTAGAAAATTTACGAAAACTATGTGTATACATTACTTCAAGTGCGTGGGTTGACCCACTGCTTGCTATCACGTCTGATGCGTCACGACTGGATTTTCTCATCATTTTCTTAATAATAGAACTCGGAAGTACGTTCAAGATTGGTACAGTAAAAACTCTAATACACGAGGTTGCCAGGCCATGTTTCTCCAGGTCATCAGTTGGTACAAAGATTTTTTTAGTTGGGTTTGTCATAATTAAGCGGGTATAATGGTAATTGTGTGTATAAGACTTGTGTTGTACATATCATTTCGTATTTATTCTACGTTTTTTAAACATAGAATAAATACTGGAAAAAATACGTGCAGCCTCGGTGCGGTACTGTTCTGTTGCTATGATTGGGATTTGATGTTCAAAAACCGGTTTTCCGAACTCAAGCACCATATGGCGTTTTCGACGAAAGAACAGTTGCAGTGTCATTTTATAAACTCCCGTGATTGCAACCGGCACAATTGGCACACCACTTTCACGAGATAAGTGAATAATTCCTCCGTGTGGTTCTCCGGGTTCGCCCGTTTTGGTTATCTTTCCTTCTGGAAAGACACAAAGGCTTTCACCCCGTTTCAGTAGTTTTATGTGGGTTATAAGTGATTTCTCATAATCGTGCAGTCCGCGCACGGTCGCGTGCGCACCCCATGCCGTGAAAAATGTATTTGTGTAGATATATTTACGCCATCGAAACTTATCACTTTTAAATTCTCGCGCAGGGGCGACTACATAAAACATCGGTGCAAATCTTCCAAGCGGGTACAAAGCGGCAGTCAAAATGATCGGGTCCAACTCACTCGTGTGATTCACTGCAAAAATAGCCTGACGAATGTCTTTTAGGTTTTCCTTGCCGTATACCTTATACCTTCCAAAGATTGCAAATATGAGTCGTGTGGGGAACCATATCAGTGTTTGCAGGAAAAGCGGGATAAACTTGTGCGCGGAAGTAATCTTTTTTATGCGCATAATGTAATTCTTTCAGAGTTATGTAAATAAATCAACCACTTCAACGCATATTTGCGGAAAAGTATTTTTATTATAGCACAGTATATGAGGAATGCAACTCCTTTCACCCAGTTGGTGTGAGAATAGAAATTGTTGAATGGCGTGTATTCAAAAATATAGTATCTTCTCAGATTGTGAATACTATTTGTTCACGCTTATTTCGTATGAAGCGCGACATCAATGCGACTCACCAATTCGCTTATTTCATTCCCATTGTAATGAATAACGGAGTGTAATAGTCGGAATATGGAGTTCGTGCCGTACTGGGCGTCATCTCCGCTTTGGCGAATGTCCGTTCTAAATCCGATTGTAGTTTTTCGGTCGCATGCCATACCGGCTTCAAATGCTGTTCCTGAATCAGTGTCAGCGCCATCAAGATTTACGATGACGGCGTCTGCTTTGTGCAAAAAGGATTTGCATCTCTCAGCTATTTTTTTTGAGGAAATTTCATTATTGCAAAACTCTTGAGGAACGAAAACGTCATACCCAATGTGTCTCAACTCAGTCGCGAGTGCGTTGTTAAACATTTGTTCCGCAAGCGAGAAGAGTGGTCCGGCAAGATAGAGTGTGAGTTTTTTAGGTTGTATGGGCATAGAAAAATAATATCATATTTTCGTGTTTGATAAATAAATTATTCTAGAGTATTTGGATGCGGTGTTTGCTCCCCACCCCCTGCGCGCCGAAGGCGCGCAGGGGGTGGGGAGAGATTATTCTCCGTGGAGAGTGTGACTGCGCTCAAGCGTAAGCATAGCGAGCGCACTATGGTGGGTGAGAGTCGGGTCATCTTTTATAAGTTCTTGCGCCTGTGTGCGAGCCGCTTCAACTAATTTTTGATTTCGCAACGCTTCCATTGCCATATCTGAAACACCCCATTGACGTCTGCCGTACAGTTCACCAGACCCACGAATTGAAAGATCATATTCAGAAAGTTCAAAACCGTTCTTCGCCTGCATCAGCGCGCGCAGGCGGTCTCGTGTTTGGGCGCCATAGCTTTCCGGCAATACGAAACAATATGCTTGGTGACTTGAGCGAAGCACTCGCCCTCTTAATTGATGAAGTTGCGCCAAGCCAAATCGTTCCGCACCTTCTATTAGAATAACCGTCGCGTTTGGCACGTTTACTCCAACCTCAATCACAGAGGTTGCAACGAGTATATTAATGTTGTTTTGTGTAAATTGATGCATCACCTCTTCTTTTTCCGATGGTTTCATTTTCCCGTGTATGATATCAATTACCATGTCCGGAAATATCTCTTTTGCAAGTCGCATCGCTTCGGCTTTCACCGATTTTGCTTGCAGTGCCATCGCTTTGGTCGGGTCCGGCTCATCTATGCGCGGGCAAATAACATATGCTTGTCTTCCGTCGGAAATTTCTTTTCTGATACGCTCATAGGAAACTTCTTGCTCGCCTTGCTTTAGTATTTTCGTTATAATCGGTTTTCTCCCTCGTGGCATTTCGTCCAAAATGGTCAAATCAAGGTCACCGTAAATGGTAAGAGCAAGCGAGCGAGGAATTGGCGTTGCGGTCATTGAAAGCAAGTGCGGTGAAAGCCCGTCTTTTTGCGCCAACTCTTGTCTGTGAACTTTTCCAAAACGATGTTGCTCATCAATAATAGCGTAGGCGAGTGTTTTGAAGACCAGTGATTTTTGTATGAGTGCGTGCGTGCCAACAACGATAGCTATCTCTCCGTTTGCAACCCATTTTCGCAATTGTGCGCGCGATATGCGCGTAGCGCTATCGCGCGCCAATTTTGACGGAAATTTTCTACACTCCTTGCCGGTTATAAGCCCTATTGAAACAGGGTGGTCTTTGAAAAATGATATAAATGTTTCAAAATGTTGCTTAGCGAGGATTTCAGTGGGGCACAAATAGGCGACCTGCAGTGTACCGGCTGTGTGTCCGTCTGGATGCGAAGTGACAACCATATACGCGGTTGCCGCGGCAACCGCGGTTTTTCCACTTCCAACATCGCCCTCCAAGAGCCGCATCATCGGATGAGTTTTCTCAAAATCTTCGGTAATGACGTCAATGGCTTTTTGTTGTGATGCGGTCAGGGTGAATGAAAATGACGAGACAAATTCTCGTAGTCGTTTTCTGTCAACTTGTACCTGTAGTGATTTTTTTTGTTGCGTGTCATGGCGTTGTTGTGCCATGAGTAATTGAATGGTGAATATTTCTTCAAATGCAAAACGTTTTCGCGCGGATTCCCCGTTTTCTTTTGTGTGTGGCATATGTATCCACACAAGAGCAGTTGAAAGTTTCGGCAAGTGATATCGTAAAAGAAGGTCTTGCGGAATTGGGTCTGTGATCGTCTCGTGTATGCGCGCCTCAAAACATTTTTTAAGAGCATGATAAATCCAGAGCGATGAAACGCCCCTACTTTCCGAATACACTGGGTAAAGCGTTTGCGCATGCTCTTCGGTTGCATCAGAAAAAAGAGTGTCATGCACATCTTCCGGCTTTATCGGCGTACGTTCAATCTCAGGATTGGCGAGATATATTTTTTCTGCTGTTCCGGCAATGCGACCAGTCGCTTTCACAACCATTCCATCTGAAAGACTTTTGGCGATGTATGGCTGAGAAAACCAAATGATTTTAATTTTTCCTGATGCATCTTCAAGTATTGCTTCAGCAATCGGTCGGCGACTTTTCCATGCTTTGCGAGTGTTTGGTTTTCGGATGGTTCCATACAGTGTAACTTCGGCACCAACGGTAATGCTTGCAATGGTTTCGGTCGGTCCGGCGTTTTCGTAGCGCGCAGGGAAGTGATAGAGCAAATCATGTATGGTGGTAAGCCCCAGTTTTTCAAGTGCTTGTTTTTGGTCGGCTCGTAAGCGCGGGAAGTGCGTAGTGAGTAAATCGGTTTCGCGCATATGTTAGAAATGCAAAACGTGTTGTCGGTATTTCATAGAGTTGAGTATATCATTTGCGTGCAAGAGCACACCGGCGCGCCATTAAAATGGCGCGCCGGTGTGCTACAGTATTCCTATGAGCAGAAAGACATTTATCTGGAGCGGATTATTTATCGGTTCAAGTCTTGGTGGTTTTGTTCCGAGCTTTTTGGGAAGTAGCGTGTTTTCAATGGGTGCGGTGATAATGAGCGCGGTTGGTGGGGTGGTCGGTATTTTTGTCGGTCTCAAGCTAGCGTCATTGCTCGGTTTATAATTTATAATATAGAAATATACGCTAACAGAAAACACTGCCCACGATGTTATTTTATGGTACTGTGTACCTGTGTGGCAATGTCCGGTCCGGTTGCGTATGTTGCATTAAACAATAAAAATATTCAATGGAGACGTGGCTGAGTGGTCGAAAGCGCTTCACTGCTAACGAAGTAGGGTTTAATCGCCCTCGTGGGTTCGAATCCCACCGTCTCCGCCAAACAAAGACGAGGCTGTAGATGCAGTTGAGGATATTGGTTTGCGCTAGATTGTCGGTCTCGAACCGAACTATAGAGAATTTCGACTGAGTAAAACGACGCCATAGGTGTAAGATTGATTGTAGGAGTAAAATACAAATGTCTAATCTACTTAGAATTCACAGTAAACAATTGAACGAACAGGAGGGAACAATTACTTTTGCTGTTGGTAAGTCAAATTTATTTAATAAGAGTATTCAATTAATCAGTATATTCGAAGCAGTGAAAGGTCAAACAGTTTTTAGTTTAGATAGAGACTCTGACTTCAATCTCAGGTTTATTCAAAGTAATCCAAATTATGAAACAAAAATTGCGAAAATAAACATACAAGAGTTCTGTAATACTTCAATATTGTATATTACATTTACATGGTCAGAGATAAGAAATGTTATTTATGTAGAAGATCGTGGAATAGGTGTTCTGCGGACCGCAAAATCTTTCGAAGACCCAAACATTAAGTTACGAGTGAATAAGGATGGTGGAGTTTGTAAAATAGGGGATAAGGACATTCGGGTTGGGTATTATAGAGTTAAGGTTGATAAAGAAGTTGTTTTAGAGCCAGTAGCTAAAGAGATTTTTGATTTCTGGATGGTAAAAATAGGAGTATTGATTGAAAATTGTAAAAGAGGGGATTTTCTTTTTGAATCAACCTTAGTTCAACAAATAATAGTTATGCTAACTACAGCTTTCGAAGTGTATACTCGAACAAGGTTTGTTGAGCTTGAAAAGGAAAGTAATGCTGTAAGTATGGAGGCATTGTATAGCCATTTTCTTTCTAAGAAGTATAGAGAACAATTCAAAGAAGAAATAAGAGAAAGTGCTAATAAGCAAAGAAAGACAGAATTAGAGGTTTTTATTGAAAAACGGTGTGTAAACTTCCAAAATTGGGAAGATTTTAAAGATGTGTATAATAAAGGGCATAATTTAAAAATCATGGATGTTAGTGTTCCAAATGATGCCTTGCTTGATGTACAAATGTTTATAAAGTGGAGACATGAGATAATTCATTCAAAAGATGATCAGACGATGAAAAAAAATGAAGAGATTCCATCAGCCGAGCCAATTTTTGCAAATAAAGATCTGGCGTTAAGAGGTTTAGCCGCATTTAAAGAATTTATTAGTGAATTCCACAAAAGTACCAAGAACATTTATAACATGTAACCGCCAGCGCTGTGCTCAAGATGTCATTTTTAGCACAGTTGAGTTATTTTATTTCAGGCGTAAGAAAATAATTCCCGCGATAATGAGCGCTATGCCGATGAGGTTCCAAATGGACACATGCTCTTTCCATATAAAATAGCCGACTAAAAATGCCAAGCTATTTGTGAGCACTGTGGTTATAAACCAAATGGTAATGAATTTTGGTGCACTTGAGTAACTCCAGAGAAATAATAATTGATAAATTAAAATGAGTGGGATTGCATAGAGAATACTTTTTAATATATCTTCACGTAAAAGATAGATGGTTCCTATTTGAAAAAATGCTGCTATGGTTATTGCGATGATGTATATATACATACTGACTGAATTAAAATTAGTATAGCAGATTGAACGTTCTAATGTGGTGAGGATTGTGATGGGCGCAGAGCCCCCCACCGCGCGCCCGAAGGGCGCGCGGTGGGGGGCAATTACGAATATGCAATGGCAATAGGCAATATGTGTTGCGCCCCGGCTTTCTTCAGCGCCTCAATACCGGCGCGAAGTGTTGCTCCTGTCGTACACACGTCATCACAAAGCAGATATGTCTTGCGTGGGTCAAGCGCCTTTGTTACCAGAAATGCATCACGCATATTACGCAGACGTTCTTTTTTTGAGAGTGTTGTTTGCGACGCGGTTTCGCGCGAACGTATCAAACAATTTTCCTTAAGCGTTATCTCTGCTTCATCAATGCCGTAACGCAATATCTCTTCCACTTGATTATAGCCACGTTCACGATATCGTTTTGGCGCAAGCGGAATGGGTATCGCCACCACCTCCCCAAAACTTTCTTCCGTTGTTAATTCCGCAACGTACTCGCGCAACACACTACCCAAAAGTAAAAGTGCGCGACGATTATTATGATATTTCGCTTCGTGGATGAGCGCTTTCACACTGCGCGCGCGAAAGGGGAGCAACGCAACGACAGGCGGGTCGGAAAAAGGGAGAGTGCGCACATTGATGAGCTGTGCAAGTGTGTCTTCTTGCATGTCGCGCACAAGTTTCCCGTCCCCGCTTTGAGCAAACAGGATGTCCAACACAAATTGTACGACTGTGGTATACACATTCACTTTGTTATGTATGGTACCATAATACTTATGGGATTTTTCTCACATATATTTTCTTCGGACAAAAATAAAAGCGTACTGGGCGTTGACATCGGCTCGTCTTCCCTTAAGGTGGTGCAATTGCGCAAAGAACATGGCATCATAGTGCTTGAAACATATGGTGAGCTTGCACTCGGTCCTTATGCAAATGTAGCGGTTGGACAAGCAACCAACCTGCCGGCAGACACTATCGCAAAAACTCTCACGGACTTGTTGAGAGAGGCGAGCATAACTACCGCCGATAGCGGTATCTCAATTCCTTCAGTGCGTTCGTTGCTTGTGTTTGTGGAATTGCCATATAGAGAAAACGCGGATGAACAACGCACCATCATTGAGCTTGAGGCGCGAAAATATATCCCGGTGCCAATAGAAGAAGTGCAGCTTAATTGGTTCATATTGCCCGGCGGGAAAGCTCTAGAGCAACAGGCTGATTCGCCAAGGACGGTACAGGTACTTTTGGTGGCGGTGCACAAAGATGAAATAACACTGCTTGAAAATGTCGCACAAAATGCCGGGCTTTCCGCATCTTTTTTTGAGATTGAGATTTTCAGTACCATACGCGCCGTGGTGGACGAGCCGGTAAAGCCGATAATGATTATTGACATTGGTTCGGCATACACAAAGATGTATGTGGTTGAGCAAAATGTGGTCGGTTCTTCACACTCAATCTCTCACGGTGGTGAAGATGTAACGCGCGCCATTGCCACCATCAAACATGTTAAAACCGAGCAAGCCGAGCTCATAAAAAAAAGTGGCGGATTTGATGATACGAAAGATACCCTGATGCACACGGTGCTTGAAAATGTTTATTCGGAGATATTTACGGAGGCAAAACGCGTCTTAACACAATTTGAAACAACCTACAATCGTGCGGTTTCCACAGTCATTCTCACGGGTGGTGGAGGAGTGGCAAAAGGGCTCGTACAATATGCAAAAACATTTTTTGCAGTTGATACTCGCGTTGCCGACCCGTTTGCAAAAACAAAAGCGCCGGAGTTCATGCGCTCAACGCTCAAAGAAATAGGCCCGGAATTTTCCGTAGCGGTTGGGTTGGCACTTCGCAAATTGGAAGATTGATACCCCCCATGACTTTTTTACAGAAAATTCCGGGTACCATATCACCTGTGTATAACTTTTGTTACAAAAAGATGTCATTACTTATATACTAGACAATATAATATGTCAGTTTTTTCACACATACCAACTTCTTTCGTACCGCTTCCGCCACAATCCGCACCGAAGCGTAAATGGCGCTTGGATTTTGCCGGGGCTTTTGGTTTTGTGGCATTTGGTATTTTCGTATTGGTTTCATTCGTGGCACTGAGTATATTTTTATATCAAATGTATTTGCAACATACTCTGGCATTGGTGCATAAAGATGTACAGACAACCCAGCAGTCTTTTAATGCCACCCCGATACAAAAAATAACCACTCTCAACAATCAACTTATTGTTGCACAAAGATTATTGAATACTCATATTACACTCTCGCGCTTTCTTGATACATTGAGTGCGGATACCCCAAAGAACGTACACTTCACTTCTTTGAGTGTTGTTGTTAATTCCAAAGACGGAACGGCGGCGATGAAGGCAAACGGTATAGCGCGCAATTTTAATACACTGGTGGTGGAATCTCGCACGCTTGAGGGGAATAAAGACCTTTCGCAAGTAGTATTTTCCGACATATCAGTAGTCAATACAACCGGCAATATTAATTTCACCGTTTCCGGTGTGATAAGCAAGAAATTAGTGGGGAATTTCTCCGCCGTGGTAAACGGAATGGGTACGGCATCCACCACCACTACAGTCGCTTCTTCCACTGCTTCCACACAACAGCACACCACCACCACAACACCATGAACCAACGTCTCATTATTATTTTGGAATTACTTGTCGCCTTCGGATTATATTTCTGGTATGTACAACCCACCTATGTGGGGAACATACAGGCACTTCATACGAAAATAACCTCAGAGCATGTAGTTGCAAAAACAATGAAGAAATATTCTCAGGAAGAAGCACGTCTTGAAGAAAAGCAAAATAATATCTCTCAGTCAGATATTTCTCGCCTCTCAAAAATGCTCCCCGCCACCAATGGCACAGCGCATTTCTTGCTTAATATCAATGCACTTGCTCTGCGCTCGGGATTTACGCTGAGTAAGTTTGACATAAAAGACCAAAGTAACAATTCACAACAGAATACAGTCGGGAAGAAACAGAAATTATACGATACGTTTGTGTTGGGCATATCCGGTAAAGGAACCTACGGTAGCTTTCGTCAATTTCTTGATGGGCTTGAGAGAAGCTTGCGGCTTGTTGACGTAACCTCTCTTTCAATCAAAGCGAATATTTCAGCGCCGGTGGCTGGATTGAAAAAACAAAATATAAGCTCCTACGATTATTCACTTATATTACAAATATACCGACTTTCGCCGGTACTATAACAATACTATGAAAAATGAATCATCATTCAATCTAATACTTATTGGCTTTATTGTAATTGTCGCACTTGCAGGAGGTTATTTATATGTTACCTCTGTGAGTACACCGCTCACACCGCTAACCACAATCACCACCACTGCAACCACAGATTTATTTTCCAATATCGGCTCAATACAACTCAATACAAACATCTTATCAAACCCTCGTTTTCGCGCTCTTACCGACATAACCATTCCAGTCGGGCAAGAGCCGATGGGGCGCACCGATCCATTTGCTTCATTTCACTGAGGTGAGAAATAAATAATGGTATGCACACACTTGATATACTCATACAAAAAGGAGTTCTACAAGCCGATGATAAAAAAGTAATTCTTGCAGAAGTCCGTACCTCAAAAGCTTCCCTTGAAGAAGTATTAAAAAAACATGGCGTATTTATTGAAACACTTTTATCTGTTCTTAGTGAGTATTATCATTTGCCTCACAAGGTATTGGACAATTCAATCATACCGTCAAAGATACTTCTATATATTCCGGAAGAGTCCGCGCGTCATTATCAATTTGTCCCACTTGCCATTGTAGACGGAGCGCTTGAAGTCGGTATCACCGACCCTGATGATATGGAAGCGATAGATGCGTTGCAATTTATTTCAACTCGTGTGGGCATTCCTTATACCTTATATATCATCTCTGAGGCAGATTTGAATAATGTATTGGATCAGTATGAAAGCATCACCGGTGAAGTAAAAGAGGCGTTATCTGAATTTGATACCACCTCACAAGAGGCACAGCAAGAATTGGAAAAAGAAACGAAGAAAGCGGAAACACAAAGCGACCAGCATATAAAAACCGATGCCCCGGTAACAAAAATAGTTGCCACTATTTTACATTATGCGGTTGAGGGGAAAGCATCAGACATACACGTTGAGCCGACAGCGCGTGGCACACGCGTACGTTTTCGTATTGATGGCGAATTGCACACTTCACTTACTCTTCCAGCGAAAGTACATCAAGCGGTTACAGCGCGCATTAAGATTCTTTCTCAAATGCGTCTTGATGAAAAACGTAAACCGCAAGATGGTCGCTTTTCCGCAACGATAAGCGATAGGCGCATTGATTTTCGTGTTTCCACTTTCCCTACTGAATTTGGCGAGAAAGTAGTGATGCGTATTCTTGATCAATCCAGTAAGAATGTAACCATTAAATCTCTAGGACTTTTGGATCACACTCTTGAAGTAGTACACGACATGTTGCAAAAACCATATGGGATTATTCTCATCTCCGGTCCGACCGGTTCCGGCAAGTCAACGACGCTTTTTGCCATGCTTTCATCACTTGATAGGGAAACACGCAATGTGGTGTCTCTTGAAGATCCCGTGGAATATAAAATAACCGGTGTGTCGCAATCACAGGTACGTCCTGAAATCGGCTATGACTTTGCCACGGGGCTGCGTTCAATATTGCGACAAGATCCTGACGTGATTATGATTGGAGAAATTCGCGACAAAGAAACAGCGCGGCTTGCGGTGCAAGCCGCGCTCACCGGTCACCTGGTATTTTCAACCGTACACACCAACACAGTAGCGGATGTGGTTCCGCGTCTTATTGATATGGGTGTTGATCCGTATCTCATTGCACCGACTCTCATTGGGGTTATCGGTCAGCGTTTGGTAAAGAAACTGTGTCCGCACGCAGGCAAGCCGTTTCCGGTAAGTGATAGTATGAAATTATTGCTTGAGAAAGAGTTTTCTGATTTACCGGATAAATATCATAAACATATTCCTGCATTTAAGGAGTTTTATCACGCCTCACAAACCACAGAGTGTCCTGACGGTATTGCGGGGCGTATCGGTGTGTTTGAAACATTAACCATGGATAAAGATTTGGAACATATCGTACTCACCAGTCCCGTAGCTGAAAGTATATATGCCTATACGCGCAGTAAGGGTATGTTTACCATGAAAGAAGATGCTATTATTAAGGCACTTTTCGGTACCATTCCTTTTGAAGAAATGAACACACTGGGTGGTGAGTTTTTAACCGAATGATGATACACTGAACCTTATGGAAACCTCTTATACCATATTTCTTGTTGACGATGACCAATTCTTGCTCAGTATGTATGTGGCAAAGTTTCAAAGCTCGGGTCACAAAGTAATTTCATTTACTTCCGGAAGGGAATTACTCGGTGCTTTAAGAGAACGGGTACAAAAGATAGATGCACTGCTATTGGACATCATCATGCCGGATATGAATGGATTTGAAATACTTGAAGAATTACGTCGCGAAAAACTAGCGCAAGGTGCCAAGATTATTATATTATCAAACCAAGGTCAAGATGCCGATATGAAACATGCAAAACAATTTAATGTTGATGGATATATAGTAAAGGCGTCCGCTATTCCTTCAGAGGTGGTGGAAAATACCATTAATATTATAGAACAAAAAACCTCATGAATTCTACAGAACAAAAACTTACCGGTCTTCTTGATATCGTCATAGCCGAGGGTGGCTCCGACTTGCACCTAACCGCACGCAGGCGTCCAATTATTCGTGTGGACGGAGCATTGATACCGCTTCTGCAACAGCCGGAGCTTACCGATGAAGACATGGACGGTATTATCAAAAGTATGTTACCACCTGAGCGTATGAAGATTCTTGAACAAAACCAATCGGTTGATTTCGCGTATTCGCATGGCGACAAGGGGCGTTTTCGTGTAAACGGATATGTGGTGCAGGGTGTCGTCGCTATTGCAATGCGCCTTATTCCCCATGCAATTCGTACCATCGCGCAATTAAATCTTCCTCCGATTCTTGATATATTTACACATCGCTCCCAAGGATTTTTTATTGTGGTCGGCCCCGTGGGGCAAGGAAAAACAACTACACTTGCCGCCATTGTGGACAGTATCAACCATGCGCGAAGTGAACATATCATCACTATTGAAAATCCGATTGAATACCTTTTTGAAAAAGGGAAATCTCTCATCCATCAGCGAGAGGTGCATTCCGACACTCCGGATTTCCACATAGCGCTTCAGGCGGCATTCCGCGAAGATGTGAATGTCATTATGTTGGGTGAAATGCGAAACAAAGAGACCATATCGTCTGCCGTCACCGCCGCCGAGACGGGGCATTTGGTACTTTCAACTCTTCACACCAATAACGCCGCGCAAACCATTGACCGCATCATTGATATATTCCCGGCGGAACAGCAAGATCAAGTGCGAGTGCAACTTGCGGGCTCACTTTCTGGTATTTTTTCACAACGGCTTATTCCGCGCATTTCAGGAGGGCTTATTCCTGCATATGAGTTACTTCTCAATAACAGCGCAGTGGCAAACCTTATTCGTGAAGGTCGCACCAATGAAATATCTACAGTCATTCAAACATCACTGAAAGATGGCATGATAGATATGGACAGAACACTCGCGGACCTTGTTCGTCGCGGGGAAGTGACCATTGAACACGCGTATGAGCACTCTTTTGATACAAAAACGTTTGAGCGTTATTTGTAAAAGCAATAGCATTTATGTTATTTACTTATCACGCACTTGATAAAGATTCTCATGAAAGGAGTGGCACCATAGAGGCTCTTTCAATGGATGTTGCTGTTGCCGCACTGCAACGCAGAGAGTTGATTATTTCATCAATTGAACCGGTTGGCGGAGGAATACTTTCTTTGCAGATGAAACTTTTCCAAAGAGTTTCAAACAAAGAGGTTGTTATATTGTCTCGCCAAATTGCCACACTTTTCACCGCACAGGTTTCCGCTCTTCGTATTTTCAGATTACTGGCTGGAGAAGTTGATAATGAGCTTTTGGCGGACACATTGACGCAGGTGGCAGATGATCTTCAGGGCGGAAGTGCGATATCAAAAGCGCTTTCACATCATCCGAAAGTGTTTGGAGTTTTTTATGTAAACATGGTGCGTGCGGGAGAAGAATCAGGGAAACTTTCGGAAATATTCAATTTCCTCGCCGATTATCTTGACCGCACGTATGCGGTCATGAGCAAAGCGAAAAATGCACTTGTGTATCCGGCATTTGTCATCGTCACATTCTTTGTGGTCATGGGGCTTATGTTGACATTTGTTATTCCGAACATCACTAAAATTTTAGTGGATTCAGGTCAAAAAATACCGTTTTATACTCAGA
This sequence comes from Candidatus Kaiserbacteria bacterium, assembly GCA_011052355.1. Lineage (GTDB taxonomy): Bacteria > Patescibacteriota > Minisyncoccia > Phycocordibacterales > Phycocordibacteraceae > C7867-001. The sequence goes on along the minus strand of DRJB01000055.1, from coordinate 4,103 downwards.
TAGTCATGGACCTTTCCTACATTCTTATACATTATGGAATTTTTATTTTGCTTATTCTTGTTGCCGGTGGCATATATCTGTACCACTCATTGCAGACAGGCCCGGGCAGATATGCGTTTGATAAATTCAAAATTTCCATACCGTATATTGGTAGTTTATACAGAAAATTATATTTATCACACATTACCGATAATTTCTCAACAATGCTCTCTTCGGGCGTACCGGTTATTGATGTAATTAGAATCTCAAGTAACGTGGTTGATAATTATGTATATAAAGATATCTTGAAACAAACCGAAGATGCCGTACGCGCGGGCTCCTCAATTTCGGACGCTCTGGCAACATATCCAAACGAAATTCCGGGCATTATGACCGCCATGATTAAAGTCGGTGAAGAAACGGGAGAGTTGGGAAGTATCCTTGAAACTCTCTCAAGATTTTATTCACGAGAAGTCATGACAGCTGTGGATACGCTTGTGGACCTCATTGAACCGCTTATGATTATTATTCTTGGTGTCGGTGTTGGCATATTGATTGTTTCTGTACTTGTGCCAATCTATAACATGGCGAATGCTTTTTAAGCATTCGCCATGTTATAGATTGGTTTGCTTATAAAAACACACATAAATAGTTATCCACATATGTTCGTATTGCAACCAAGACATTTCGTTTATACTTAAAGGCACGGAATGTAACATTATCAGTTCCGGCTTACAATATAATATTATTATTATGCAAAATATAATTCATACAAAAAACCCTGAGCGAGGTTTTACGCTCATTGAACTTTTGGTGGTCATCGCCATCATTGGTATCCTCTCTTCCATTATTCTTGTATCTCTTAACACGGCGCGCGGAAAAGGTCAGGATGGCGCGGTGAAGGGTGACCTTGCCACTATACGCACGCAAGCGGCACTTGATTACTCGGGAAATAATAACTCTTATGGAACTACTATGACTACTATCGCTACCGGCGCCTCAAGTTATTCTTGGAGTGGTAAAGCTGGAGATCCGTCAGTGGCTTTAATGTCCGCGACACCAAGTGATACAACCACTGTTGACGGTACTGTGGGAAGGGCACTTGCCAATACATATACCAATGCTAAAGGTCATGTTGTAAAATATGCGATAACAAGCGGTGTATTTTGGGTTGCGGCACAGCTTTCCAATGGAACATATTGGTGTGTTGATTCAACCGGATATGGAGGTACAATAGCAGCAGTTCCCGCACTAACATCTACTTGTAAATAGTAATTGTAATTGGACGGAAGAAATCGCCCAATATAAAACTACAAAAGCCACACCTTTAAGGTGTGGCTTTTGTAGTTTTATATTGGGCGCACATACGGTACACTTATACTATATTCACTCATGATACCCATCACTTATTTATTCGCCATTTTCTTTTTTGCGCTCGGTACCATCATCGCCAGTTTTTTGGGGGTTGTAGTTGCAAGGTTTGGTACAGGAGAAAGTTGGTGGAGCGGGCACTCATATTGCGATTCGTGCGGAGCAACACTTACTGCAAAAGATATGGTGCCGATTTTCTCGTGGCTTTTATCGCGGGGGAGATGTTTCCATTGCAGTACGCGCGTGAGCGTCGCCTCAACCATTGTTGAGGCGACGCTTGGCACGCTTTTTATGCTGAGCTATTTTCTATTTGGTATTTCATTTCCATTATTATTTTTTCTATGCGCACTTTTCTTTGTTGGAGCGATTGTACTGTATGATATACGCCACACCATTATTCCCACACCGTTTAGTATATTTTTCGTTACGGTAAGCATCGCATTTATCGCTTCCTCCGCTCCAACCGTACAGGCATTTTGGAGCGCCTTTGCGCTTGCACTTATCATTGCCCTTTCTCTCGTTGCACTTCATTATGCTTCACGTGGAAAAGCGATGGGTCTTGCCGATGCGCCTTTTGCCTTTGGTCTTTCATTGCTTGCCACTCCGTTTGCATTTTCCGGATTTCTATATTCATTTTGGATAGGTGCACTTGTCGGATTATTCATCTTGGCACGCGCGCCCAAAGGACATAGAATTGGTATTGAGGTTCCTTTTGCTCCGTTTTTGGCGGCGGGCTTTCTTACCGCATTATTCACTGGGTGGAGTGTTTTTTATACAATATCATGGCTCATACATCCATAACTTCATCAAAAGGATTTACACTCGTTGAAATGCTGATAGTCATCGCTATTATCGGTGTTGTGACGGCAGTGGTAGTGACGGGACAGCACTCTTTTGAGCGGTCCGTTATATTAACGAATACCACATATGACATAGCGCTTTCAATTCGTGAAGCGCAAGCATATGGATTTTCAGGGAAAAGTGCTACGAATGTCGTTACCGCTAAAACCGGAAGATATGCATATGGGGTTGATTTCAATCTGGTGACACCCAACACCTACACATTTTTTGCGGATAATGGCGCATTATCATTATCAAGTTGTCACAAATCAGTAATTCCTCTCAATTCCCCGGAACAAAAATACGGAGATTGTTATTTCTTTAAAGGTTCAGGTGGTGACCAAGTGGTAAAGAAATATATCATTAATAATAATATAATGATTTCCCGGGTGTGGGTATGTGCACCTTCAGGAGGTACTTATACCTGTAATGGTAGTAGTAGTGGGCAATTTGATATTTCCTTTACGCGCCCAAACAGTATATATGTCAGACTTAATGCTCATATTGGTAATACCGCTTGTATAAAAGTATCGCGACTTGGTGCATCCAGATATATACTGATAAGGGGATATGGTTCCTCACCTCCCTTTGAGGTGGGAACGGTATCGGTATCAAACACCCCGATTTCCCCCTATTGCGGGTAAACAATACTATTCTTATGCACTTATCACACAACAAAGGATTTACACTTATTGAGCTCATAGTATCGTTGGGTATTTTCAGTATTGTGATGACACTTGTTGCGGGCACTTATTTTTCACTTATCTCCGCAAGTGGAGATATGCGTACCTCAACAAGCGCCATAAACAATGTTACTTTTGTGCTTAATGCTATGTCATATGATATTCGCAGTGGTGCATGTGCTCTTGGACAATGTGGCAGTGGCAATTCATTTACTTTCACCAATTCCTTGGGAGCTACCGTAACATATAGTTTATGTACCGTTTCGCTGAAGCCTCAGATATGTAAAAAGATAAACGGCGGAACGTCATATGCATTAACGCACATGCCGGTATCTATACATAACATTACTTTTTCATCACAAACGTATCCTTCCACCGCATCTCCCAAAGCGAGTCAAACACTTACCACTATTAAAATCAGTGGAATATATCTATTGCCACGTCATACACAACAAACCAATTTTCATTTGGAGACCGTGGTAACACCGCGTAAAATATATATACAATAATATGACGTACAATATTTCCGCAAAAGGATTTACACTTATTGAAACGCTCGTTGCCATAGCGATTATTATGATTGCCATTACCGGTCCGTTTGCCGCAACTGAAAACTCAATAAATGCGGCAACAATAGCACATGACAAAAGTACCGCCACATTTCTCGCTCAAGAGGGTATTGAATATATTCACGCAATTCGTGACAAGGTATATATAAAAGAATGTTTTTCAAATAGCGGAGTAAATTGCAGTGGGTGGTGGAATATTTTCACTATAGGTCCAGGATATGACGTGCTTCAATGTGTTGGCACTACACCCTGTACATTAGATATGACTAAATCACAATATGACAATCTCCCGCCGTTTACAAGCAACGGTGCACTTTCCTCTTGTTCTGTTGGAACTTGCGGTCAATTGTATATTACTCCAACATATGCGTACACGACTTCCGCTCTCGGGAACACCAAGACCATTTTTTCAAGGAAAATAGTCACCACAAACCTTGGGAGTAATGCAATTAAAGTGAAAGTGACTGTTACCTGGGGATGGCATGGCGGTACACAATCAATCACCGCAACAGACGTTCTTACTTCATGGTGGTAATAATACACATTATGCATACGAACCAATCACTACACACAGTACGTCATACAAAAGAATCCGGCATTGCTCTTTTTATTGCGATTATTTTCGCTTCCGTGGTGTTGCTTGTTGGGCTGACGATGGCAT